>NZ_JAJCNG010000070.1:0-719 GCF_020561005.1 Mediterraneibacter sp. 210702-DFI.3.120
GCTTCCATCATGGGAATTACTTCTTTGCTTTCTTCTAATGTCATTCAACCACTCCCTCCACATCGACAATGCACCGGATACCTTACCAAAGGTTGCAATTACCTTTTGCAGCAGTGCATTTTGTTTTTTTATCATCTGGTTTTCCTCGACCTTCCATGAACCTTTCCTTATCTGCCCGGTGAGATATTTTTCCTCAATCTTCCTTGCATCTGCACCCTCATGAATCGTAGGGACTTTCAATTTGCCCTGTCTTTCATAAGAGCGGTGGTCAATCAGATTGTCTATGGATAAATGCCGGTTACACATCTTTGCCCATTCGCTTCGCCATAACTCACAATTCTTTGGATTGTTCCAGCCGGTAGCGTCAGTCAGAACCCTTTTCCATTGTTTTCTGTTTCTTGCCCCGACTTTCTGTACTCCGTTTTCATCAAGTACCGGAATACGGATTCCATGACGGTCTGGATTTTTCTTATCCTGCCACCAGTCCGGGTGGGATTCATCAACCACGATATTTCCGTCAGTATCTCTGACAAAATCCCAGTCCTTGACTTCCTTGCTGCCCCATGAGTGGTCTGGATTGAATGGTCGCATGGTTACAAGTAAATGCACATGTGGGTTCCCGTCGCCCTTATCGTGTATGCTCCAGTCGGCACACATTCCCTCGTCCACGAAAGTCTTTTGAATATATTCGGTTGTATAATCAATCTGTTCCTGTCTGC
>NZ_JAJCNG010000071.1:0-687 GCF_020561005.1 Mediterraneibacter sp. 210702-DFI.3.120
TTAGCTGTCTGCTCTGATGCCGTTAAGTATAAGAACATCAATAAGAGTCAGAAAGTAAAGAAACTAGAAAAACAGAAACGTAGATTACAGCGTAGTATCTCTCGTTCTTACGAGAAAAATAAGAAAGGGGAAAGTTACTGTAAAACAAATAATGTAATCAAAAAGGAAAAACTTTTATTAAAACGAAATCACAGATTAACAAACATCCGTAAAAACTATTTGAATCAGACCATATCTGAGATCGTAAATCGAAAGCCAAGATTTATTTGTATTGAAGATTTGAATGTCAGCGGAATGATGAAAAATAGACATTTATCCAAAGCAGTACAGGAACAAAGATTTTTTAGGTTTAGACAACAGCTTGAATACAAATGCAATGATAAAGGGATCCAGCTTATTGTGGCTGATCGGTTTTATCCATCATCAAAGCTTTGCAGCTGCTGTGGAAACATCAAAAAAGATTTGAAGTTATCTGACAGGGTTTATAGATGTGAATGTGGGAATATGATTGACAGAGATTTCCAGGCATCTATAAATCTCAAGGCTTATGGAGAACGATTTGCAAGCTAACACTGAAACGTTAATGCAAATATGTACGGATACGTTAGTCCGGAATTTACGCCTATGGAGAGTACAAGAACTTGTGAGTAGATAGATATTTATATCATCAAAAGCATACTCGTTGAA
>NZ_JAJCNG010000072.1:0-686 GCF_020561005.1 Mediterraneibacter sp. 210702-DFI.3.120
TTGGCAGAGGAAAACAAGGACGCTGGCTGGCTCATTATGAATGGCAACCGCATACAGATTAAACGCCGACAGTTTGAACAGGTTATTGACAAATTGGACGCAATCTAATGCAAATGAGCCTTGTATGTGTTATGATGAACACAAGTCATATCAAGGCTCTTTCCAACAAGGAAAGGAGCAGACACCATGAAAGAAAAAAGACGGGATAGCAAAGGACGTATCCTGCATACTGGAGAGAGCCAACGAACAGACGGGAAATACTTATATAAATATGTAGACGCATTTGGAAACACAAAATATGTGTATGCTTGGAGATTGACACCCACAGACCCGACACCAAAGGGAAAACGGGAAAAACCCTCACTTCGTGAACTGGAACAGCAGATAAGACGGGATATTGAGGACGGTATCGACAGCACAGGCAAGAAAATGACGCTTTGCCAACTCTATGCCAAACAGAACGCACAGAGGGCAAATGTGAAGAAAAGCACAATAAAACAACGGGAACAACTCATGCGGTTATTGAAAGAGGATAAGTTAGGTGCTAGGAGCATTGATACGATAAAACCCTCTGACGCTAAAGAATGGGCGTTACGCATGAAAGACAAAGGCTTTTCCTACAATACCATTAACAACCATAAACGCTCGTTAAAAGCGTCATTCTATATCGCCATACAAGACGATTG
>NZ_JAJCNG010000073.1:0-681 GCF_020561005.1 Mediterraneibacter sp. 210702-DFI.3.120
AATTATAACATTGCTAAGAAATGCTCTGGAGACATAATCACGGTTCTTCCCGGCAACGAAAAAGACGGGACTGAGGATATCAGGATAAGAGTCATCGAAGTTATTCTCAGTGATGGAACGAAAGAGTATCTTGCCACCAATCTTTTTGATTCACATATTTCTCAACAGATGTTCCGCGAACTTTACTTCTATCGCTGGCCAGTCGAAACAAAATATAAGGAATTGAAAAGCCGCCTTGCTATTGAAGAATTTTCCGGTGCAACGACCACTTCAGTGCTTCAAGAATTTTATATCAACGTACTTCTTTCAAACCTGTCATCTCTTATTAAAAATCAAGTTGATGAAGAAATTCAGATTACCGCTAAAAATACAAATAAATATCGATACCAAGCAAACCGAGCATTTATTATCGGACGTGTCAAAACAATAGTTCCCAAAATCCTGTCTAATCTTTTCGATTTATCTGTACTTGATATACTATATAAGGAATCTCTCAGATGCAGATCTCAGATTATGCCTGGAAGAACATTCCGACGAAAGAAGAATAAAGCAATAGGCAGAACACATTTTAACAATAAAAAAGTTGCATTCTAATATCAATAGCTGTTAATAGGGCTTTTTCTGTGAAGCTCTATTAAAGTGCGTCTTCTTTTCAAATCTACCTTCCTCTTTTCTCAATTT
>NZ_JAJCNG010000074.1:0-658 GCF_020561005.1 Mediterraneibacter sp. 210702-DFI.3.120
GGAAAATTGTCTTGAATGTTTTTACTTTTGCCATTTTTATTGTCTCCTTTTTCTTCCGAATTTCATTATTATCAATTTCCAGAACTTTGCGCATTGTTCATTTTTCATATTACAAACGTTTGTTGTTTGCTATGTTTAGGTTATATCACACAATGCAACACCTGGTCAACGAATCAGGCCTCTCCTGCAATTTGTTGCATAAATCCAATTCACCTGCCATTTTCATGCAATTTATTGTGTATTTGCACAACAAACTGCATAAAGACTGAAAAATTAGTTTAAAAAGATAATTTTAACGAAAAGGCAAAAAGGAAGCTGCCGCTTCGCAATTTTATTGTTAAAGCGGCAGCCTCCTCTAAAAGGCATATTTTATCTTATAATAACATGGCAGAATTATTGCAGTATGTTTCTTAGTCTTCGAACTGTGTCATGTCTACTTCCGGAAGCTGGCTTCTCTCAAGGCCGAGAGCTACCCATGCTTTCTCTTCATCGTTCAGCGGAAGAACTGGTTTTCTCATAAGTGCTGACTTGAAGATTCCTCTCTGTTTCAGAGCTTCTTTCAGTCTTGCATGAGCTTCACCTGATGGCTGTCCGCCTCCATAAATTGCCTGGGAAATGTGGTAGATACGATCTGACCAATCCTGAGCTTCTTTTAATG
>NZ_JAJCNG010000075.1:0-654 GCF_020561005.1 Mediterraneibacter sp. 210702-DFI.3.120
AATTCCTAACTTTCGCATTTCTCCGTCTGGTTTTGGAATTTCCACTCTTCTGACTGGGAATGGGGTATCATGCCCCTTTCGTATCCTCTCTGGCAGTTCATGGCAATCGAGTAGGAGGCTAAGCATTAGTTGATTAGCCAACCTCTCAATCAAGTAGGTAAGAAAATTTTCACCTCAAACTTCTCACGGAACCGTACGTGAAAGTCTTTCATGTTGACATGATATTGATCATTCAAATATTTCATATTGCTCTTGTTTAACTAACTCTGATTGAACTTCTTCAATATAACGATTATAATTTTCTATTGTTTCTTCTGCCTCTTGATTATTTGATTGTGTAGAAATACTATTCTTCAAATATTCTTGTTTTAATGATTCTAAATATTTTTCAATTGGTAAATTTATCTTATAAACTTCAAATTCATGCTGCCAATATCCTTCTTCCGAACCAAATTGACTTATAAGAGCCTGAGCCTCCTCACTATTAATCGAATCATTTATTGTAACTTTTAAATCATCTAAATAATCATTGATTTCATCATCAGACACAGAATATCCCGCTGCAATAGCTCTTTGATAAGTCGCATCGCGTCGTAACATATATTCTACTGCCTTATCTTCAGCGTCTGACTGTTCATACCCTGCTAAAATGTA
>NZ_JAJCNG010000076.1:0-584 GCF_020561005.1 Mediterraneibacter sp. 210702-DFI.3.120
GATTTCGACACCGCAAAGACTGTTTATATCGGTGCTGGTAAATCGGGATTGTCCTACCGCTTTTATGACAAGGATAAGGAAGTCTGTTCAAAACATAATAAGACGCTTGATGAAGTCGGCAGTTGGAAACGGACAGAAATGCAACTGCGTGATGATAAGGCTCATGCTTTTGCCATGACATTCAAGGACAGACCGCTGGAACTTGGAGAACTGGCTTTCGGGCTATTGGCAAACAACCTACGCTTTGTCGTACCAAACAGAAACGAAAGTAATAAGAGCAGATGGAAAACTTGTCGGTTTTGGGAACGCTTTTTAGGGGCTGTGGAAGTCTTAAAACTGCAAGTACCAAAACAGCAAAATTCCCTTGAAGAAACACAGCAATGGCTCACAGAGGGTGGCGTGATTTCCGCTGTCAAAAGTTTTTACTTCTTGGAAGAACATGACGCATTAGGCGGACTGGAAAAAGTGGGAACTATGCTTGATAAGGCAAGATACAGCAATTCCCTTTCCAGTAAATTAACCGCCCATTTACAGAGGATAAACCGCACCGACCTTATCCCCTATATCCAGTATGACACGAAACA
>NZ_JAJCNG010000077.1:0-536 GCF_020561005.1 Mediterraneibacter sp. 210702-DFI.3.120
ACAAGGTAGCCGTATCGGAAGGTGCGGCTGGATCACCTCCTTTCTAAGGAAGAAATGCTTTCTTTCGTCTGGAACAATCCAACTAAAACGGAAGAAAGAAGTAGAGAGTTTTTACTGTTGTCTATTGTTGGGTTATCAAGTAACCTAAACCTTTTGGTGGCGATGCGCTTAGGGGTAACACCCGTTCCCATCCCGAACACGATGGTAAAGACCTAAGCGGCCGATGGTACTGCACTGGAGACGGTGTGGGAGAGTAGGTGGCCGCCAAATTAAAAGAAAGAAACTAAGGCAGAGACGCTGCCGAAGTTGAACATATAGATACAGGCAAAGATGAGCAACAACTTATCACCGCCAACCCAATCAGCAGGGCAGTGCTGTTATGATAGCTGGTTTCACCAGTGATTAGATATACAAAGAGATTTGTGTATGTAATGACTGATGAAAATATCAGTCGGATGAAGAACTGAATAAGAACTTCATCTTATGTACCTTGAAAACTGCATATAGTAAAAATCAATAGATTTAGATAAATATCT
>NZ_JAJCNG010000078.1:0-515 GCF_020561005.1 Mediterraneibacter sp. 210702-DFI.3.120
GCTTCCATCATGGGAATTACTTCTTTGCTTTCTTCTAATGTCATTCAACCACTCCTTCCATATTGACAATGCACCGGATACCTTACCAAAGGTTGTGATTACCTTTTGCAGTAGTGCATTTTGTTTTTTAATCATCTGGTTTTCCTCTACCTTCCATGAACCATTCCATATCTGTCCGGTGAGATATTTTTCCTCAATCTTTCTTGCATCCGCACCCTCATGAATCGTAGGGATTTTTAATTTGCCCTGTCTTTCATAAGAGCGGTGGTCAATCTGATTGTCTATGGATAAATGCCGGTTACACATCCCAGCCCATTCGCTTCGCCATAACTCACAATTCTTTGGATTATTCCAGCCGGTAGCATCGGTCAGAACCCGTTTCCATTGTTTTCGGTTTCTTGCCCCGACTTTCTGTACTCCGTTTTCATCAAGTACCGGAATGCGGATTCCATGCCGATCAGGATTTTTCTTATCCTGCCACCAGTCCGGGTGGGATTCATCAACCACGATATTTC
>NZ_JAJCNG010000079.1:0-503 GCF_020561005.1 Mediterraneibacter sp. 210702-DFI.3.120
GATTGACAAACTCGCTGCCGCTCAGACAGCTGTCAATCCTTTCTTTAACGCAATCCATTGTTTTTCAAGTATGAGCAAGCATGCTCCACATTCGTCTTCGTCCCTGTACCATCCTTCTAACATGAAACTTCTCGAAGTTCATATTTTCTGTTTTCTGTTTACTGAAAAAGGATCGTCTTCTACGCTAAATTTTATTAAAGTAAATACGCTTAAGAAATGGGTATCATTCTATAGAACATCCGGTGCGTCTACTTCTCAAGTAGAGTTCTTCTTTCGAGAGAGCAGAAATCAGATAGCACTGAAAACTTACCGATAGACAGACATTGAGGGATTGATTCAGGTGACTGTTCTGTGTGCTTGGAAAGACTTGAAAAACGGAAGGTTACGTTAAAGCAATGCGAGGCAGCTGTCTGAAGCGGCAGCGAGTTTGCCGAGCATTGCTTTGTTTTTAGTAATCTTTCGTTTTTCTTAGTCTTTCCTGTATACAGAACCCGGAGCCTGCA
>NZ_JAJCNG010000008.1:0-116489 GCF_020561005.1 Mediterraneibacter sp. 210702-DFI.3.120
GCCAAATAAAATTTCAAAAACAGTCTTAAAAATGCAAGCATTTTACACCTGTTTTTTGAAATTTTGCTTAGCTCTGAACAGTTACCATTTTATCATATAAACATAAAATAAATTTCTAATTATCTTTTCATAAGTTCTTATAACACCGATATATCCCTATTTTACAGGCTTTATCGGTGTTTTCTTTTTGGCAGATACTTCTTATAACCACTCATAAATCTGCATATCTTGTCTTTTTATCGTAGTAAATTTCGTAGTAAATTACTAGGCTATCAGACTTCGCATTTCCATGTTTGCTCCTGTCTGTGAAGCATGGGCGTACAGGTTCAGCGTTATCATTATGCTGGAATGTCCCATAATGTATTGCAGGTTCTTTGGGTTCATGTTTTTCTGTGCTAATCGTGTACAAAACGTATGTCTTAATATATGCGGGGTTATCTTCGGTAAGGGTTCATCATGGTACTTATTGTATTTCTTTACTATATTTCTCAATGTAGAAGTATAGTAACAAGCTGTCATAGGCATACCTTTCTGATTAAGAAACAGGAAATTGCGGTAACCGTCAATTACAATCCCTTTTCCAGTTTTTTTGCGTTTCAACACTCTTTGAAATGCTTTTCCTGCTTCTTCGCTCATAGGAACTTTTCGTATGCCACACTTTGTTTTTGGCGTTTCTATATAATATCCCTCTTGATTGCGTAATAACTGGTGGTTGATATTGAGTGTATGATTTTCAAAATCTAAGTCCTGTACAGTAAGTCCACACAATTCAGATATTCGTAAGCCTGTTTTTAACAGTATCAGCACATCATCATAATATTTCTGATACACCGTATCATACTGGAGAAAGGACAGCAGTTTTTCTTCCTGTTCCTCACTCAATGCCTGTCTGCTTTCGCTGTCATCATCAATAACCTCGCTTAACTGAAAATCAAAAGGGTTCTTCCTTACATAATCGTCCTCGATTGCCATATAGAAAGAAGCCTTTAAGGAACGCTTATAGTTACTAATGGTTTTGAAGCCGTAGCCCTTTTCTTTCATTCTGACCGCCCATTCTTTTGCGTCTGACGGTTTAATGCTGTCTATGCTTCGTGAACCCAGCTTGTCCTGTTTCAATGCGTCCATGAGATATTTTCGCCCTGCTAGTGTATTCTTCTTGACATTGATTCTCTGTGCCGTCTTTTTGGCATATAGTTCACACAATGTCATTTTCTTTCCTTTGGTGTCTATTCCGTCCTCTAAATCACGCTGTATCTCCCGTTCCTTTTCCCTAAGAGATAAATCATCACGCTTTCCTTTCGGTACTCTGTCCGTAGCCACCAGTTTCCATGAATACACAACCTTTGTTTCGCCTGCACGATTAACATATTTATACATATATCTGCCGTCTGCCCTTTGGCTCTCTCCAGTCCTTAAAATGCGACCTTTGTTATCCCGTCTTTTTTCTGACATCTTTCAAAACTCCTTTCAAAACTGAAAGAGCCTTGTTACGACATATAAGTATCATATCATGCACAAAGCTCTTTTGCATTAGATTTCTTCCAATTTATCAATCATATGTTCAAATTTCTTTTTCTTAATCAGCATACGGTTTCCGTTCATCACAACACACTCGTCTTTATATTCACTTGCAATACGGCGGAGTTTGTTCTCTCCGATACGGAAATAACTGGACGCTTCCTCAATCGTCATAAGGTAGCGTTCCCATAATGGTGTATTTAAATCATACATAAAACTGCACCTCCTTTCTTTTTTGATTTTTAAACAGTCTGACGGCTTTTATCATAGCCCACAGGAGTTCCACCTCTGCATAGTTCTTATGTAGCCGTACCCATTGCGTGCGACGCTCTGAACGCTCAAGCTGTGGCTGTACGGGAGTATCATTATCAGACAGGACAGGTCATGGCGATAAAAGAGGATAAATCTTTTACATGGACGCTGACAGTTTCCGCTCGCTTTAAAGGGAAAAGGTCATGGCGTATCAGCTCCAACGGCTCGCTGTCTGTCTAATGTATCAGACTGCTTTATTCAGTTGTCAAAGAACACGAAAGAAGAAAATCATCTCTCCTATATACCGCGTTGGAAAAGAGAGGAAATGTAACCAAAATTCAAACATTTTTTCTTTTTTCACTACTATCTGTATAGCAAACGTCCATTTGTTAAGCTGGTGATGAAAAAAGATTATTTTTCTTTTCACACCCTAACTACCCAAACCATACTGTTACTGCCAACAATAGAATGAAATATTTTCTTCACTCCATATCAGGACAGAATAGCGTTATTTGTATCACATTTCTTAAACTTTTTTCTTTCTACGCCATATAGGGAACGGAAACCTTAAATTGTTAAGTTGAGGATAAAATAATTTTCTCTTTCCGCATCAACACTCAACAGCTAATGCCTGTTTGAATACAAATCAAGAAATAAAGTGTGATTTCCTCTTTCTGCATAATACTGTCCGCTTAACTCGATTTTCCGACATTTTTTTCAAAACTTTTTTCGTCTTTCACTTCATATAGGGACAGCAAGCCAAAATTTAATGACCTATTTTCAAAAAAAGTTTAGATTTCCTCAACTTCACTCCATATAAGGAATAGAAACCTTGTTTTGTTGCAGATTTTTCAAAATAATTTCAATTTCTTTTTAATCTTCGTGTCTGTACACCGAGTAAAAATTTTATGACCCCATTTCAAAAATAGTTAGATTTCCTTTTCTCGCACCATATCTGTACGCAAGTAGCTGTTTTGTTGCAGATTTCTGTAAAAAATTTGTTTTTCTTCTTTTAATAAACATAGGGAATGAAAAAAGCTCTTTGTTGACTAAATCTGAAAATTTCCATTGCATTAAAAAATACCGTTATTCTTTCTTTTAAATAACGGTATCTCTATTTATAACTCATTAAAACAGATTAAACTAAATGGCTAAAAAACAAAAAGTAGGAGGAAGTATGTGTCACAACTTTGTTTTGGTTTATCTTTCAAACATATCATTCTATGTTTATTCCCGCACGACAAATATTCCGTTTTCTGATGTATCCCACATAAAGTTTTCCCTGTTTACAGTTTGTTCAGTCGCAATTTCAATTTTGGATAGTCCTATATCTGAGGGAACATCATCAGCTTTATAGACCATATAAAAATTCAAATAATATTCATTTTTAGAAGTTGATATATGATACATTCCGTCTAATTCAATTCGTTTATTTCCATTATTATTTTCACTAGATGATGCACAATCACCAGAATATTCTTGTATATCTCCATCAATAAATTCGAAGAAAGAAGAAATTTGTTTATTTATATCCTCTATGTCTTTTTTACTGTTTTGTGAAAACAATTTTTCAAATTCTTTTACATTGCCTTCATTGTATAAATCTATAATTTGTTTCATCATATTATCTGATATTTCTTGTTCCGATTTAAACCAATTAGACATATACTCATTTCTATTTGAGCCAACATTCGTACACCCACAGAAACTTAACATCAATATCATACAAAAAATAAATATTATTTGTTTCATATTATTTATACCTCATTTAATACTTAAATATTTTATATCTATATAACCTGTATTTACATTGTAGCATTTAGCTTTAAACTTGTCTTTAACTTTCTCCATAAAATAAATTATTGCTTTTCTAAAACATCGTCATTCTCTTGTGGAATAGCGGTATCTATTCGTTCTTCTATGGTTGATTTTTCTAATTGTAATAAGTGTTTATGCTTGTCTTTAAGTTCTGCCTGTTCAATCATATCTTTTAGTATCGTTGTATGATTTTCTCTGTCTAATGCCTGTACCATTTTTATGGTTGGTGCAACCTGTCTTTGTAACCAATGCAACGCTTTTTGTAAAGTATAAGGTTCTGGCTTTGTAGTTAAGCGTATCGGTTCTCTGTTTTCCCCTACAAACCATGCCCAATCATCATTTGTTTTCCATTGATTTTTTGGCTTGTCGTCCTCTCTGTCAACAAAGCGGACATAATGATTGATGATAGAAAAAGCAGTGCGTTCAGCGTCCCGATAAGTCAGTAAATCTACAACCGCATAATAGGCTCGTTCATTCTTCATGCGTATTTCAAAGCGGTTCTTAATCTCCGTATCTTCAACTTCTATGCTATTCTTGACATACTGCTCATAATTTTTCTGATAAGCACACATATATAATTCACTGCTTGTTGAACCGAGATATAAGGTTTCTCCTGTATTCTTTGGTAAATCGCTACCACATTTTTCCGTACCGCTGTAATCTTTCTGCATACGAAAGTAGGAGATACATTCGCCAGCCTTGTATTTTTCCTTTAACTTTGGAATATCCAATATTCCTGCTTTATCATTGATTGCCAAGTCAAGCCGTTTCATCTTACCACCTGCCGTTAAACAATCAAGCATGAAGTCATACCATGAGCGTTCCTGTGCCAATAGATAACTTTCCATTTGACGACAGCCTCTGCCTTTCAGTTCCAATAAAACACCTAAATGCTCTTGCATGGAACACATGACATTGATGTCGCCTAAAACATATTTGCTTTCATATCCGTATTTTCCATAATCTTCATAAAGCATATAATCGGGTTTTAGTTGTAATACATCACGGATAATCGCCAATGCGTCCGTAGTAGGAAAGCGAACACGGAAGTAATCAATCAACAGGAATAGTGGTTCTTGTGGATTGAAACGCTCAATCTGTTTTTCTATGACTCCTTTTAATTCGTCATTCAATGGCTGTTTCCCTTTTTCAATGCGGTTGTAATATTCACGGCTGATACCACAAGCAACAGCAAGCCTTGTTTGTGTTACTCCGTATTCCTCACGCTTTTGTCTTAATTCTTCAATAAAGTTTTTATCATTCATTCTTTAATTCCTCCAATCAAAAAAGGCAACTACCATTTACTGATAATTGCCTATCATTAAAAATCCGTATAGAAAAAGCAGTCAATCCTAAGACTAACTGCTCTGATTGCTATGAAGTGCTTGTATTTTCTTTACCACTTCTTGCCTATAATTTTCAATATCCAAAACTCTTTTTTTACCTGCTGTTAAATACATAATCGGTAAATCAATTTTTTCAAAATCATTCAACAATAATAACGGTTCTTCAAAAATGCAAAACGGTTGTCCTATTTGACAACTAGTGCTTTCTTGATAAATTCTAAAATCCTCAAATAAAAATTCATTTTGAGGAAGTGTAATATTTTTAACTTCTTCTCTATACAAGTATCTTGCAAAGTTATACAATCCAAATGCAAAAAAGGAAATTTTTCTTGTAAATGGATTTTCTCCATAATCTTTTGATTTTCTATGTGCTTTACAGAGATTAGCCAATTCCAATGAGAATTTTTCCCAATTTTTTTCTATTAGTGCAAGGAAACCGTTTATCACAGCTTTTTCTTCTGCTGTATGTTTATTTTGAAGAAATTCTTTACTTTCATCAATCACATATTGTTTCCACATAGGTTCTTGATAATACAGATACATCACTAAATTTGTGATACTGCATGCAGACTTTAACCCATTCTTACTACGTCCGTTTTCTTTTGGAAATATTTTTTCAATGTCACGAAAGCGGTTTGCACAGAATATATGTGGTAAAATATTCCAAGCGTGAATGGAATGGTCGCAACCGCTGTTTGTTATTGTGAGTTGTCCCCATGTTACTGCCGAATTGAACGCATTATTTAAATAGCTCATATCCTTTTCTTGTAATGCTAAGTAACTTCCTAAATAAACAATCTTTTTTCCGAAATTTTCATGCAATAATTTCAGCCATATAATAATCTGTTCTTCTGGCTTTTTACTTTGACAGTATTTCGTATACTTCTTTAATCGCTCATCAATATATGCGTTCATGTTGGCATATCCAAATATTTTATCCACATTTTGTAAATATAGTTTGATAAGTTCCTTTTTTTCCATAGAGTACCTCGTTTCACTTATAAAATTTTGCTATTTGCTACATAAATGCTTTCAATCCCATTAGAATAAGTATAATAGCAATATATACACCCCACTTATCCCAATTATAAGTGTCATAATAAAATTGAAAACAATACAAACTTTCTTCTGATTTAAAGAAAAATGTTCAAATTTTTCAAGGTTGTATTGACGAATATAACTTTTAGTAATTATGGAATAAATTGAATAACCAATAGCAATGATACTTGAAATAATAGCAATAATATCAGTCATTTTACAATCCATATCTTCCCTCCTAAAAAGTTTGCATATCATTACCACAAAAATTAAAATATTATAATGTTTAAATTTATTGTTTTTCTTTTGTGAAATAGATACTTTTTATATCACATCTTATAAAATGCGGTTTTGCCTTGTAAATACAGCGTTTTCCGCCTGTTAGTGTATAGTGTCTTTTGTTTTTTGTGCCCCCCTTGTTAGATAACGGGGGCTTAATCTTCGCTCGCCACAGGCTCGCTCACAGACGAAGTAAACCAGCCACTTGCAAGACATGGCAGAAAAATCTGAAAGATTTTCCTGCCACCGTGTCTGGATCACTCCGTCTGCCTAACTAATAATATAGTATTATGTAAAAATGTCATTTTATTTAGGTACATCTACCGAATAGCTTAAACAGTCACCTCTTTTGTTACTTTGTAAGTCATTGTAATACCATAGATACATGACTCTGTCATATACATTGATTTCAATTACACCGTCCGGTTTTTGTCCTTCTACTTCCAATGAATAGATTTCTTTATCATGTGCATAGCCGTAAACAAAACGCTTGCTTGGATAATCGGGGTTTAAGTCTTGTTGGAAATCACTTAATTTCAAAGAAGAGTGAATAAGCTCTGTAATATCATCTAACAAAATTCTATCTCGTTTCGTTGTAACCGGTGTAGCATTTATAAATGCGTATTGTGTATGCCCATTCTGTATCTGCTTTTTACAACGAGCCATTACTAAGCCTTGAATATCATCGTTATCATTTCCAGCCCGATAGAAAATCGTATCATATTTTTTGCCTTGCCATATATGCAAGGTTTCATCAACATGATTAAGAAAATCAGCAGGAACCGAAAGTTCCTCATTTTCAGCATTCAAAGTGGAAAGTTGAATAGCTTCTTCAATCGTGTCATAATATACAAGCTTGGCATTATTTTTATCATAATCATTTATCGTAAATTCCACGTATTCATTATCTTTATTTTCTTCTTCCGGAACATAAGTATAACGACCATTTTCAATATGGTCATCATATTCAACATCAACAAATAACCCAATCCCTATCAGAGCTACAAAAATCAAAGAAATCGCTCCAATTATGATTAACATTATTTTCAAAAATTTTTTCATGGCATACACTTCCTTAATCACTTCAAGTTTATCTATTATTATTTATCATATTATATCATTAGAAAATTGAGTAGTCATCACTTTTCTAGTATCTGTCAGAATATTTTTTATTCCATAAATTATCAAGAGTGTAAACATTGCTACGCAACAAGCTCTTGACAATTCATGTCCTAAAAAATGATTAATAATCAAGCAGAAAAAGAATAGTTATACTGTATTACAGCAACAAAAAAGACATCTCATATTCTGTATGAAATGCCAATTTTGCCTTTATTTATGCTGTTTTCTCTGTCGTATCAAGGTTCTTTCATTCGTAGTAAATTAGTGGTAAAATTCTTTTATTTTTTGTTTCATATTGCTTAAAATCCCTGTGTTTATGCGGATAATTCGATTTTTACTCTTTTTACTTGTAAAAATAAAATGTGCGAAAAAATCTGTTTCATTCAAATTTTCCGCACATAATTAACAAAAAATCGTCTAGAATCTTCTTCTCCAAAGTTCCGGAGAAAGAAGAAGCAGGTATGGGAAGATCTCTAATCTTCCAATCAGCATATCAAAGCAGAATACCAGCTTGGATACTGCTGAGAATGGGTGGAAATTCATCACAGGTCCTACCTTTGAAATTCCAGGTCCTACATTGCTCATCGTAGTAAGTACTCCACTAAATGTTGTCGCAAAATCAAAATTATCAATAGAGACAAGTAAAATTGATACAATCATAATTATAATGTAACACGTCAGATAGAGATTTACATTCTTCAATGTATCCTGTCCGATTTTTTTGCCATTGACTTTGATGATCGTAACGGCGTTCGGATGTAACATCTTACGAACTTCTCTGCGGATTGATTTCACGATGATCAATAAACGGCTTACTTTAATACCTCCTCCGGTGGATCCTGCACAGGCTCCCACAAACATAAGTGCCAATAATATTGATTTCGAGAGTTCCGGCCACTGGTCATAATCTGCGGTTGCAAATCCGGTTGTCGTAATGATCGAACCGACCTGGAAAGATGCATAGCGGAATGCATGTGCAACCGTTCCATAAATCTTGAGGATATTTCCTGTGATTATAGCGATTGACACACCTACTATTCCAAGATATGCCCACAGCTCTTCATTTTTCAGAATGGATTTCCAGTCTTTGAGCAATATGAAAAAGTACAAGTTAAAGTTAATTCCAAACAAAATCATAAATACTGTGATCACACCATCAATATATGCACTGTCGTAGAAGCTGATGCTTGCAGCTCTATTAGAAAATCCTCCCGTTCCGGCAGTACTGAATGCATGTAAAAGTGCATCATACAGGTTCATTCCGCCAAAAAGCAGAAAAACCACTTCTGCTGCTGTCAGAACAAAATACATTCCATATAAAAGTCTTGCGGTATGTCTTGCCTTTGGGACAAGCTTATCCGCCTCCGGTCCCGGTACTTCCGCACGCATGAGCGGCATTGCATTCTCATCATCCAGAGATGTGATCATCATAACAAATACAAGTACCCCCATGCCACCGATCCAGTGTGTAAAGCTTCGCCAGAAGGAAATTCCCATTGGCAGAGCCTCGATATCTGCCAGGATTGTAGATCCGGTTGTAGTGAAACCGGAAATCGTCTCAAAAAGTGCATCAACATAATGTGGAATACTGCCCGAAATTACAAACGGAAGCGCTCCGAATGCGGACCATAAAATCCATGCAAGCCCAACAATAACAAAACCTTCTTTTCCGTAAATCTGCTTTGAAGCCGGAAGTTTCCTTCCGAACACCATATAAATTACAAGCAGGATTGCTGCTACAATCAGAAAAGAAATTACGCTTTTTTCATGATATATCAGGGAAACCAACGCTGGGATCAGCAGAAGTAATCCTTCGACTCCCATCATTTTTCCCAAAATATATACTATCATCTTCTTATTCATCGCGCTGCACCTACATTAAAATATCTTTAATATCTTCAATCTGTTTTTCCATCGTGATAATGATCACATTATCTCCTACCTGAATACAATCATCTCCGCTCGGAAGAATGATCTGACGTTTTCTTGCAATACATGCAATCAGATTATTCGGTTTCAATGAGAGATTCTTCAATGGAATTCCTGTATAATTTGTCTCAGCCTTAACAATAAATTCCAGTGCTTCAACTTTGTCATCAACCAATTGATACATTGTCTCAACATTCGCACTTCCCTGAGAGTTTTTACGCGCTCTGACATAACTCATGATTGCGTCTGCTGTAGCTGTTTTAACAGAAACAATACTATCAATTCCAAAGTCTTCTACCATACGTGCGCGTCTGTCTTCATTGACTTTCGTAACAATTTTGTCCACATTCTGACTCTTTGCAAAAAGAGAAAGTATAATGTTCTCTTCATCCATCCCTGTCAGGGCAACAAATGCATCCGCTTCATCAATCCCTTCTTCTACAAGAAGATCGTGATCTGTTGCATCTCCATTAATGATCGTTGCTTTTGGAAGTAATTCGCAGAGTTCTTCACATCTCTGGCGATTCTGTTCTATGATCTTTATCTGCATACCAAGTGTGCTAAGCTGAAGTGCAAGATAGTAACCAACTCTTCCGGCTCCACAAATAATGACTTTTTTGATTTTGTCCTTACGCTTTCCATTTGCTTTAAAAAATGCCTCTAAATCTTTATGAGATGCCGCAATATGCAGACGGTCTCCTGCACGCATCCTGTATTCTCCATCTGGAATGCAAACTTCATCTCCATGTTCCACTGCACAAACAAGCAGACGGATCTGGAACCGGTTATACATTTCCGCAAGGCTTAACCCTGCCAGGCTGCTTCCCTCCGCAACCGGTAATTCAATCAATTCTACACGTCCCTTCACAAAAGTCTCCACCTGACTCGCATCCGGGAAGAGCAGAAGTCTGCTAATCTCATCTGCCACAATAAGTTCCGGGTTTACAGCCATGCTAAGATGCAGATCTTCTTTCAGAAGTCCAATCTGACGATAATAAATCGGATTACGCACACGGGCAATCGTATGTCTTGCACCTAATTTTCTGGCGATCAGACAGCTTAACATATTGCATTCATCTGCTGATGTACAAGCAATCACCAGGTCGGCATGCGCTACATCTGCCTGTTTAAGTACTTCTGCGTCTGCGCCATCTCCCGTCACGCAGGCAATATCCAGACGATCCATAGCAAATCTCAACTTATTTTCATTACTGTCAATCATTATAATGTCATATTTCTCGGCGGAAAGTTGCTTGGCAAGCTTGTAACCAACCTTTCCGTCACCGATAATAATAATCCTCATTTTCTTATCCCTCATATTATTATAATAATCTTATAACTGCTCTACACAGTCACTTTATGTCACTGTTCACAGGATTTCATAAACAACAACATACCTGTCTAATGCAGACAGGCAGATGAATTATAGCATCTTTGTTTTGAAAGTACAACCATATTCTCAAACTTGTGATTTTTTTGTGAAATACAATGTTACTGTTTTTTCTAAAACAAGCAATAAGAGCGTGCTACCCACTCCTTTTTATCAGCCGGATAACACACTCTTTGTATTGCCTGAATCTTTAATTATGCTTCTTCTGCTCTTGCAGCAATTTCTTTCTCCTGTACATCAGATGGAGCCTGCTCATATCTTGCAAATGTATATTCGTAAGATCCTCTTCCACCTGTCATGGAGCGAAGTGTTGTGCAATAACCAAACAGTCCTGTCATTGGAATATCTGCTTCAATAGCCTGCTTTCCTCCGGCTACCGGTGTCATGCCAAGCACACGTCCTCTGCGTTTGTTCAGGTCTCCCATGATATCTCCTGTGTAATCATCCGGAACTGTAACTTTCAGGGATGCGATTGGTTCAAGAAGTACCGGAGATGCCTCCAGGAATCCTTTCTTGAATGCCTGGATCGTAGCTGTCTTAAATGCCATCTCTGAAGAGTCTACCGGATGATAGGATCCGTCGTATAAAGTAGCTTTCACACCAACTACCGGATATCCGGCAAGAGGTCCTTTCACTACAGATTCCTGCAGACCTTTCTCTACTGCCGGGAAATAGTTCTTCGGAACTGCTCCTCCAACAACACATTCTTCGAATACAAATGGAGTTTCGAGATCTCCTGATGGTTCGAATTTCATCTTAACATGTCCGTACTGTCCATGTCCGCCGCTCTGTTTCTTATACTTGGAATCAACGTCAGAATTCTTACGGATTGTCTCACGGAATGCAACTTTTGGTGTCTCCAGTGTGATCTCTACTTTATATCTTGCCGCCAGTTTACTTGCTACGATCTCAAGGTGCTGCTCACCCATTCCATAAAGAAGAGACTGTCTGTTCTCACTGTCATTCACAGCTTTCAATGTAACATCTTCTGCTGTCATTCTTGCAAGAGCCTGTGATACCTTATCTTCATCGCCTTTATTCTTTACGCGATACTTCATATATGTATATGGTACAGAATAATCTGTCTTTGCATAAGATACCGGTGTTCCCTTTACAGAAAGAGTATCTCCTGTTCTTGTATTTGTCAGTTTACCGATTGCTCCGATATCACCTGCGAAAAGCTCTGTCACTTCGCTTGGCTTACTTCCGCACATGGTATAAAGTTTACCTGGTTTCTCTTCTGCGTCTGTGTCTGCATTATAAAGTACATCATCTCCTTTAAGTACTCCGGAGCATACCTTTACGAAAGAGTATTTTCCAATAAATGGATCCACCATTGTCTTAAATACATACGCTGATTTTGCTTTTGCGAAATCATAATTTGCTTCAAAAATCTCGTTTGTTCTGCGGTTAATTCCTGCACAGGTTCTCTTATCCGGACTCGGGAAGAAACGAACAATATCTGAAAGCAGGTTGGCTACTCCCTGTGCCTGGATATTGGATCCCATCGCAACCGGTACGATATCCCCATCCATTACTTCTGTTCTCATGGCTGCACGGATCTCTTCTATAGAGAATTCCTCACCATTAAAATAGCGCTCCATAAACTCTTCACTTGTCTCTGCTACAGCTTCCATAAGAGAATCTCTCAAAATCTCAAGGTTCGGCATACAGTAATCCGGAATCTCGCACTCTTCTCTCTGTCCAATGCCTGTATATCTTCTTCCGGCATTCTTAATAATATTAATATATCCTACAAGTTTCTCATTCTCACGGATTGGCTGGAAATGTGGTGCGATTTTCTTTCCATATCTCTCTGTCAGATCTGCTACTACCTGACGGAAACTTGCATCATCCACATCCATCTCTGTCACATAGATCATTCTCGGCAGATTATATTTGTCACAAAGCTCCCATGCTTTTTCCGTTCCAACCTGTACTCCTGCCTTACCAGATACTACGATAACCGCTGCATCTGCTGCACTGACTGCCTCTTCTACTTCTCCGACAAAATCAAAATATCCCGGTGTGTCAAGAATATTGATCTTCGCTTTCTCCCACTCGATCGGTACCAGACTTGTGCTGATTGAAAATCCACGTTTCTGCTCCTCTTTATCAAAATCGCTCACCGTATTGGATTCGGAAATCTTTCCCATACGATTCGTTGCACCTGATACGTAGAGCATCGCCTCTGCAAGACTTGTCTTTCCGCTTCCACCATGACCAAGTAATACCACATTTCTGATTTCGTCTGTTCTGTAAACCTTCATACTGCTGCCTCCTTGTTATGTAGCTATTATGCACATCGTTTTTTTGTCGTCGATATACATACCATGGGTATATTGTACTAAATATTCTGATTAATTACAACTATTTTTTACATTTTATACAATTTTAACTTTCTATCATAAAGCTATTCTTTGAAAACACTCCGCTTATATATAGAAGCAATATTGTTGCTGTTCACACAATGTGCGACCAGTAACGCAATATTACCAATTTACTTTTACAGAGCAAAGTGTTAAAATACGAATATATGTTTCTTACTGATTTAAGATTTCTGAACAGTAAGATATGTTTTGCACAACAACAGAAAGGATTTTACAACTATGAATGCTAAAAAAATTGGATTTATCGGACTTGGACTTATCGGCGGCTCTATTGCGAAGGCAATCCGCCAGTATTATCCGGATTACGACATCATCGCATTCGATAAAAATAAAGAATCCCTTGCACTGGCAATCCAGGAAGGCACTATTCATACTTCCTGTTCATCCATTGATGACAATTTCAGGGGATGTAACTATATTTTCCTCTGTGCACCGGTCACTTACAATGCTGCCTATCTTTCCCAGCTGAAAGATCTCCTGGATGAAAACTGTATTCTCACAGATGTCGGAAGCGTGAAGACTTCCATCCACGAAGAGGTGATTCGTCTGGGAATGGAAGCGAATTTCATTGGCGGACATCCGATGGCTGGTTCTGAGAAGAGCGGATTTATGAATTCCAAAGCTCATTTGATTGAAAATGCATACTATATTCTGACTCCTTCTGCTAAAGTAGCGGAAGAAAAAGTGGATGCTTACAAAGACTTTGTTTCATCTTTAAAAGCTCTTCCTGTTATTCTGGATTACCACGAGCACGATCATATTACCGGAACGATCAGCCACCTGCCGCATATTATTGCATCCACACTTGTGAATTTTGTACATGATACGGATTCGAAGGAAGGGATGATGAAAGCGTTGGCCGCAGGGGGATTTAAAGATATTACGAGAATTGCTTCTTCCTCCCCGGTCATGTGGCAGCAGATCTGTCTGAAAAACAGTGAGAACATCTCCCAGATCTTAGGTGAATATATTGAAGCTCTTTCACATGCAAAGGATCTTGTGGATGAAGGAAATGAACCTGCCCTGTACGCTCTGTTTGAGAATTCCAAAGATTACAGGAACTCCATGCCGAACGGATCTGCAGGACCGATCAAAAAGCAGTTTGCACTTTATTGTGATATCATCGATGAAACAGGTGGAATTGCTACGATTGCCACAATTCTTGCAAGTAATAACATCAGTATCAAGAACATCGGAATCATCCACAACCGTGAATTTGAGGAAGGAGTTCTTCGTATTGAATTTTATGATGAAGATTCTGCAAACAGAGCTTCTGTACTTTTGCAGAAATACCGCTATGTCATCTATGAAGTCTGATAGCAGAAATGAGGAATAAGATTATGGAATTATGTAATATTACAGGATTAAAAGGAAAAGTTACAATACCGGGAGACAAATCCATCTCCCACCGCTGCATTATGTTCGGCTCGATTGCAAACGGAACGACGCAGATCCACAACTTTCTCTCTGGTGCCGACTGTCTCGCGACTATCCGTTGTTTCAGAGAGCTTGGTATTGAGATTGAAGTTGAGAGCGATTATTCTTCCGTTATCGTACACGGAAAGGGATTGCATGGACTGAGTGCTCCGGAGAAGATCCTTGATGTGGGAAACAGCGGAACAACAACGAGACTGATTTCCGGTATTCTCGCCGGACAGCCGTTTGACTCTAAATTGTCCGGAGATGAATCACTGAACTCCCGCCCAATGAAAAGAATCATTGAACCATTGACACAGATGGGCGCACATATTTCCAGTATTCTCCGCAATGGATGTGCCCCACTTTATATTACTCCGGCGCAGCTTCATGGAATCCATTATGATTCACCGGTTGCCAGTGCGCAAGTGAAATCCTGCCTGCTGCTCGCCGGTCTTTACGCAGATGGAGAGACCTCTGTCACAGAACCGAGTCTTTCCAGAAACCATACAGAATTAATGCTGAAAGAATTCGGTGCAGATATCCGCTCTACTTTTGAGATCGGTTCTTCCAAAGCAACCGCTATCATCCGTCCTTGTGAAGAACTTTACGGACAGGAAATCACAGTTCCGGGAGACATCTCTTCCGCTGCTTATTTCATTGCTGCCGGACTGATCGTCCCTGATTCTGAAATTCTTGTAGAAAATGTAGGAATCAACCCGACACGCGCAGGAATCTTGAGAGTATGTGAAGATATGGGTGGTGATATCACCCTCCTTAACGAACGTACAGAAGGTGGGGAAAGAATTGCAGATGTTCTTGTCCGCACAAGTAGACTGCATGGAACTACAATCGAAGGAGACATCATCCCAACTTTGATCGATGAGATTCCGGTTATTGCAGTTATGGCAGCTATGGCGGAAGGTACTACTGTAATCAAAGATGCTGCTGAACTGAAAGTCAAGGAAACGGATCGTATTGAGACTGTAACAGATAATCTGAAAGCAATGGGCTGTGATGTAACACCTACTGAAGACGGAATGATCATCAATGGCGGAAGACCTCTTCATGGTGCTTCTATTCATACTTTGTTAGACCACAGAATTGCAATGGCATTCAGTATTGCTGCACTTGTTGCAGAAGGTACTACAAAGATTCTTGACAGTAAATGCGTAGATGTGTCTTACCCAACATTTTATGACACCTTTGAGCAGCTGCTGTAAACAAATTGATTTAATTATTTTCTGACTACAAAAAGCTGGACAGAAGTTTTCAACACACTTCTGTCCAGCTCTTATTTACGTGAACAACGAGCCAAAGTCCGTGCTTGCACGAGACCTTGGCGACTGTCGCGATAACTTGAGAAACTCGCAGAGCGTGTTTCTCATAGTTTTTAACAGCCTCTAATTATCATTTTCATTCAGTTCAACAAGCATCTCGCAAACGCTTTTTCCACTTATCGGATGGCGCTTATACGGAGCGATCTCTCCCAACGGTTCCAGCACGAATTTTCTCTTGTGCATCTCTACATGCGGAATACACAGATCCGCCTCTTCAAGAACAAGATCGTCATAAAAAATAATATCCAGATCTAATGTTCTCGGACCCCAGTGAATGATTCGCTCTCTTCCTGCTTCTTTCTCAATTCTGTTCAATTCAGCTAAAAGCTCATATGGATAAAGCAGCGTGCGAAGTTTCAGACAGCCGTTCAGGAAATCCGGCTGATCTGTCACTCCGTAGGGAGGTGTCACAAGATATTCAGATACGACCTCAACTTTACTTGTCGGAAGTTCATTCAATGCCTTTACTGCATTATCCAGATACATCTTACTGTCCCCAATGTTAGATCCTAACGCAATGTATGCTGTGTGCCAGCCACGCTCTATCTTCACGCTGACTGTTTTTAACGGAAGTCTTACAGGCGCCCATGGTTTCTTGATCTCTATAGATATTTTTTCTATTCTGTCCCACTCAAGAAGCAACGCTTCAGCCAGTTCTTCCGCTGCACGTTCTAATAACTGATAGGTATTTTTCTGTAAAAACTCAGTAATAAATGCACTAACTTCTCCGTAGTGAATGGACGCTGTCAGATCATCTGTTTTTCCCGCCATCCTGGTATCTGTAAAAAGCACTGCTGAGACAACAAACTTCTGTCCTAACGTATTTTCCTCCGGAAACACACCATGATTTGCAAACACTTCCAGATCTTCAATTCTGATTTCATCGAACTTCTTCTGCATCTGTCCTCTATACCTCATGTTCTCTCATTAATGCTCTTGTCATACGGATTGCTCTCTTATTCTTCTCCACATCATGAACACGGACAAATGCACAACCCTTCTGCACTCCGTAAACTGTTGTAACCATCGTTCCCTCTTCACGTTCTTCTACCGGAAGATCCAGTGTCAGACCGATCACTGATTTTCTTGAAGTTCCAAGAAGTACCGGATATCCAAGTTCTTTCATTATTTCAAGTTTATCAATAATTTCGAGATTCATCTCGTATGTCTTGCCAAATCCAACGCCTGGATCAAGAATGATCCTATCATCTGCAATCCCCGCGTCCTTCGCAATCTTCACACATTCTTTCATGTCATCCATAAAGTCTGCAAGGAAATTCTGATAATCTGTATTCTCACGATTATGCATCAGACAACACGCTACTCCTGTTTTTGCTATCAATCCTGCCATCTTAGAATCGTATTTTAATCCCCAGATATCATTCACAAGATCCGCACCTGCTTCAATTGCCGCTGCTGCAACTGCACTTTTATAAGTATCAATCGATACCGGAATATCAAATTCTTCTTTGAGTTTTCGGATTACCGGAACAACACGCGCAATTTCTTCCTCTTCTGTAATCTGTACATGTCCCGGACGAGTTGATTCTCCACCGACATCAATGATGTCCACACCTTCCTGAATCATCTGCTTCGCATGTTCGATTGCACGATCCAATCCGTCGTATCTTCCTCCGTCAGAAAAGGAATCCGGTGTTACATTCAGAATTCCCATGATATAGGTATTTTTCTTCAGGTCAAATTCTTTTCCGCCAATTCTCATATCTCTATCTCCATATTCTTCTCTTCTTCCGTCCAGTTACACTGTGTCTGTGCCGGGCAGGAATGACACATACGCGAGCGTTTGTCACTGTCATAAAACAATTCTTCAATCGGTTCCATTCCCTCATGTTTTCTGCGATGACCACGGATAGCCCGAAGAATCTGTTGCTGTTCCTCTTCTGTAAACTGTGCATCTTCAGGTAATGTTGTTAAAATCTCTTTTGCAATCTTTTCACCTGCTACTTCATGTGGAATTGTCCATTTATATTGAAATGATTTTCCAATGTCATGAAGTACTGCTGCCGTATAGATCACATCTTTCTCAAACCCAAGGTTCTCTTCCAGATTTTTAATATATGCGATCCTTGCTACATCCAGAAAATGTGGCATCTGATGACAGCAAAAGATACGCTCCTTCTCTAACCGCTTGATTCTTCCATAATAATCCTGATAGATCCAGTGATGGACCACTTCATTTAACCGATACATATTTTCCTGTTTCAAGTCTGTTCACTTCTTTTCCTTTACGTATTCTTTATCTTCCAAGCATACGGAAGAATCTTTCTTCTAATGTCGGGTCTGTCTCAAACACACCTCTCCGTGCCAATGTAACTGTCTGACTTCCCGGTTTCTTGATTCCGCGCATTGTCATACACATATGCTCTGCTTCCACCATAACGAGAGCTCCCTTCGGCTGCATATACTCCATCAATGCGTCTGCAATCTGTCCTGTCAGCTGCTCCTGGAGCTGAAGTCTTCTTGCAAATACTTCTACCGTGCGCGCCAGCTTACTCAGTCCTACCACCTTACCATCCGGAATATAGGCAATATGGGCTTTTCCATAAAAAGGCAGTAAATGATGCTCACAGGTTGAATAGAATGTAATATCTTTCTCTATCACCATCTCACTGCTTTCTACCGTAAATGTCTTCATAAGATGAACTCCCGCATCTTCTTCCATTCCACCATATATCTCTTCATACATTCTGGCGATCCTGTCAGGTGTATCTATAAGACCTTCGCGGTTCACATCTTCACCGATTCCTTCCAACAAAAGACGGACTGCCTGTTCTACTTTTTCATGATCTATCATTTTATATTTCTCTCCTATATCTCACTGCCGGTTATTCAACACGATCCGCTGAACCTCTCCAAGATAAGACAGGGATCCGCATGCAAGAATCACAGTTTTCTGCGCAATATCCTTGCCTTGGGTCATTGCCTCTTTACTTGCATCCTCAACAGCTGTTTCGATGGTCTGTTCAGCTTTCACTTTCTGGCAATGTTTCTTCACTACTTCTGCCAGCTTTTCTGCCGGAAGCGTCCTCTCCTTATTTGGAAGACTAACAGTATATATACTTTCTGCCAACGGGCAAAGAATAGATGTGATTTTCTCATATTCTTTATCTTTAAAGACTCCCATGATAAAGATTTTCTTATAATCCGAAAAATAACGTTCTACCGTCACTTTCAGCTTTAATGCTGCGTCTTCATTATGCGCTCCGTCTACGAAAAATAACGGGGACTCTGACAGGCAGGTAAACCGTCCTGTCCATCTCGTCTTTGAAAGTCCCTCTCGCACCTGTGCTTCTGTAATCCGATACCCATGTCTGTTCAGACAGCGGATAACTTCGAGCGCTGTTGCAAGATTCTCTCTCTGGCACTGGCCTGCAAGCGGACTATGCATCTTTTCATATTCTTTATAAGAAAATGTAATTCCGTGGTAGGAATCTTCAAAAATCATCATCTGTTCCGGCTGCGCTTCTGTGAAAGGACAGCCTTTTTCTTCTGCAGTTTTTTTCAGAATCTCCCGGGCATTTTCTTTCTGCTTCGCAGATACTACTGCACATCCCGGCTTAATGATTCCAGCCTTGTTCTGCGCAATCTCTTCCAACGAATCTCCGATCACACCAAGATGATCCACACTGATCGTTGCAAATGCTGCACACACCGGTGCTCCGATGATGTTCGTCGCATCCAGAATTCCTCCCAGACCGGACTCCAGTACGACCAGATCACATTTTTTCTTCTTAAAATACAGAAAAGCTATTGCCGTTTCTGCTTCAAAGACTGTCGGAGATTCCTCTCCGGCCGCCTCCATCCGGGCAATAGCTTCTTTTACATTCTCTGTCAATTCTGCAAATTCATCTTCCGGAATCCATGTTCCGTCAATCTGAATCCGCTCCAGATAAGAGATTACTGTCGGTGAGACATAGCGCCCGGTTCTGTATCCTGCCTCACTTAATATTGTTGAAGTGTATGCAAGCACAGATCCCTTGCCATTCGTTCCTGCAATGTGTATAAACTTTAAGTCATCCTGTGGATTCCCAAGCTCACGCAACAGACCTCGAATCGTATCTAAGCCAAGTACACTTCCGTATTTCGACATCTCGTCCAAATATACCCTTGCTTCTTTATAGGTCACGTTTTGTTCCCTCTCTATTCTTTTTTCTAATCAAACAGTCTTATAATACCACTATTCTATCTTTCTAACAAGTTCTAACAAAGTTTTTTTGCATCTGTTTTACATCTGATATAATAAAGCATTGCAAATACATGCGGCAATATTGCTTCCACCTTTTCTTCCCCGTGCCACGATCGACGGTGTATCTTCCAGACTTAAGATCAGTTCCTTTGACTGCACGACATTTACAAACCCTACCGGAACTGCAATGATTAATTCCGGATTAATCTTTCCTTCTTTAATCAACTCATAAAGCCGTACCAATGCTGTCGGTGCATTTCCAACTGCAAAGATAGCCTCTCTTCCAAGTGCTGCTGCCTTATCCATACTTGCCACCGCTCTTGTTGTGCCATTCTTTTTCGCCATCTCTGCCACATCTTCATCCGACATAAAACAAAGCACTTCACTGCCATGCTCTGCCAGACGTTTCTTATTAATTCCTGCTTTTCCCATCTGTGTATCTGTGATAATCGGCACACCTCTGCGGATAGCATCCTTTGCTTTCTCCACAACACCTTCTGTAAAAACAAGACTGTCCGCATACTCAAAATCAGCGCTTGTGTGAATACAGCGTTTCACGATCAGTTCTGTCTCCGGACAGAGAATCTTTCCCATCTCTTTTAATTCTTCTGTTATAATCTCAAAACTTCTCTTCTCTATTTCAGAAGGAAGTACCTGTTCTATCTCTGAAAGCATCCCTAATTTCCTTTCACTTTATTCTCTGCGGAATCCCACACACAACACGTTCTACACAATCTGCCTGTTCTGCAAGTTCCGTCATGACACGCCCGTGAAATTCCCTGTATTCTCTTTCAAAATCATCGATAGGTACAAGACCGTATCCTATCTCGTCACTAATTAATAATTGAAGGCTTCTATTGTTCTCAAGTATCGTCAGTAATGCTTCCTTTGTTCTTCCTTCCAAAAGCCAGCGCCTTGTAAATGAATGGAATTTATTGATTGCCACACAATTTCTGATTTCATCCAGCGAACAATTAATCCCATCAGTCAGCCCAAGTTCTGGATAAATTTTCGTTGCATATTGTGTTTTTCCCTGAAATGCACCACCTATAATTATATGAACTCTATTTTCTTTCTGACACATCACCGACTCTCCTGATTTGTTACTGTCCACGCCAGGTTTTTCTGTTCTATTGACTAGCGTATCCGGTTCCTTTTTCTGCTGTGCAATTCCATAAATGACTTCTGTCACCTGATCTGCCATCGCTGCAATTTCACAGTTGATCCTGCCAAGAATCCTTTTGTATTCTTTCATCTCCGGCGAATCCGGAACTGATTCGGAAAACACTTCATTTGTCACGATCACCAGATTCGAACACTGTTGATTCAATTCTCGGATCCCTTTCAGAATGGCTTGATCTGCATGACATCCTGCACCGGATTCCATATACATTTCATTTGCCACGAGATTCGACATACATTCGAGAAGCACATCTGAGCCTTGTAATGATCCCTCTTCCAAATGTAGCTTAAGTCCTGTATACCACTCTAATGTCTCAAACCCTTTTCCTTTACGAAGCATCCGATGTCTCTCAATCTTCTTTTCTGTCTCTTCCCCATAAGGATACATGGTTGCAATATAAAAGAGAGGCTTCGGATCCTGCCTGTTCCATTCACAGATCCGGCTTTCCGCATAAGCTGATTTTCCGCTTCCGCTGCCTCCTGTTACTAACTCAAGCATTCTCCTTCACCTCTCCTTAACTATTTCCTTATAACTCTATTACATCCAGATCATCCGGCACAAACAGATTTCCATCATAATAAACTTTGCCTTCTTCCAGATACAGTTCCTGTCTATGTTCAATATTCTTATCTTCTGTATGATAGAGAATCAGATTCTCCACATTCAGGTCTGCTGCCATCTCACATGCATCTTTTACTGTGGAGTGATGCTTTTCATATGGCTTGAATTCATCCGCCTGTCCGTAGAGACAGAATGCCTCATGCAAGAGCCATGTACTGTTCTCAGCATATTTCTGCTCCAGTTCATTGTACGGCTCATCTCCGCAACAGGTCAATTTCTCATCCTCATCTAACTGCATACAAAATCCAAACTGTTTTGCCTTTGTAGAATGAATATCGAAAAATGTTACTTTCTTTCCAATAATCTCACGTTCTTCTCCATCTTCTACTACGACCATGTGAAGACGATCATCTATATATTTCATCTCCTTCGCCGAAAGAACTTCACCTGCCATCTCTTTCAGAATACGGATTACTTCTTCGTGTCCGTAAATTGTAGCTTCTCCTTCGTATTTTCCTCTATTCATATTCTGAAGAATCATACGCATCATCCAGATAATTCCAAGAAGATGGTCGATATGCTTGTGTGTCACAAAAATATCTCTCATATCCATCCAGTTAAGTCCTGCTGCTTTTAACTGATGAAGAATCGTATTTCCGCCACCACCGTCTACCATAAAATGACGGTCGTCATCACTGATCACAAAGCATGTGTTATAGCACTCCGTAACGGTTGCATTTCCTGTTCCAAGTATTGTAAGCTTCACTTTTTTCTCCTTTTTGTCTGACCTGACAGTTATTTTCCAAATCCAAATTCTTCATAATCTTCTGGCAGGAATCTATGGTAAATAATATGGCATCCTTCATCTTTAAAGCAATACCGGTAAGTATCCTCCGGATCATTTTCAAAGCAGATCATATAATCAAATTCATCACTGTGCATCTCTTCGATCGTAATCTGATCCGAATGCTGACGGAACAGTTCAAAGATATCTTCCATCTTGCAGCCATGATGAGAGATCAACCCGATCAGGTCTTTGATGAATTCATTCTCTTTCATATTATTGTGTACATATTCTGCACCTTCCTCCGGAATATGAAAACAGAACCGCTCCCCCTTATTTGTCACTTCAACACTTCCAAGCTTCCCTTCTTCATACTCAGAAAACCGGCTCAATTTTTCCTGCATTCCTGTCTCATCCACATCTAACTGAAAGAAATGATTCAGAGAACTCAGCGGATAATACAGACGAATCTTCTCCTTACGGTAGCCCAGCTTCGCCTGTTCTTCCTTTATTACATCTATAATATTTTTCTCAAGTCTTGCAAAATCCATGATTTTATAATCCTTTTCATCTGAAATATATTTGGCTTCAAACAGTTTCTATTCTTTTTCTTCCGGTCTTTTATTATAGAAGAACATCCATGCCGCCATCGCGAGAATGATCACATATCCAAGCACACTGTACTTGTCCGGAACCTGTCCGAAAAGAAAGTATCCGAGAATCGTAGAGAAAATAATCTGTGAATAATCATAGATCGATATCTCTTTCGCAGGCGCATGATAATATGCTGCGGTAATTCCAAATTGTCCTCCTGCTGCCGCAAGCCCGGCACCAAGCAGTGCCAGCATCTGCGTTCCTGTCATAGGATGATAGTTAAACAGCAGATACGGAAGTGTCACGATGCAGGAAAACCCTGAGAAAAACAGAACAACAGAGCTTCCTTTCTGACCTCTCTGACCAAGAATCCTTACCATTGCATACGCAATACCGGCACCGATTCCCCCACATAGACCGATCACTGACGGAAAGAGTTCCATATTTGTAAAGGTTGGCTTAATGATAAACAAGCTTCCGATAAATGCAACAAAAATTGCAATTGCCTGCGCCGGTTTTAATTTCTCTTTCAACAGAAGAAACGAAAATAAAATAACAAAAAACGGAGACATTTTGTTCAGCATAGATGCATCTGAAAGTACCAGATGATCTACTGCATAAAAATTACAAAGGATTCCCAGCGTGCCAAATGTTGCACGCAAAACCATATAACCTAAGTTTCCCTTCTTGATTTCAAATCCGTCACCACTTCGCACAATCATTATAAGTGCAACAAAGAATGCAACCAGATTTCGGAAAAAGCTTTTCTGTATGGACGGCACATCCCCCGCAAGCCTGACACAGGCACCCATTAACGCAAATGAAAATGCCGATAATATAATAAAGCAAATTCCTTTATTTCTGGAACTCATGATTTCTAACCCCTTTTCTCTTATTACAAAACTACAATTTCATCTCCTATTAGTATAATTTTCGTCTTACAAACTGTCAATCCAAAATATTGTAACTGTTCAGAGCCAAGCAAAATTTCAAAAAAAGGTATAAAATGCGTAGTATTTTGGAGGTTAGCTCTGAACAGTTATAAATTGTTTACAGAACAATATCATCCATCTTCTCAAATCCATTCATGGAATAAGATTCTATCATATTTCCGCTTACAAGATAGAATACGTCACCAATATACAGTCCTCTGCTGCCTTCATATCCGCTCAGCTGTCTGCTCATCACTTCTTTGAATCCTTCTGCCTCATCATACGTATACAACTGATAAGTCACTCCATCATGATAGGTAACAAACCCGAACAGATTCTTCTGAACATCTACAAATACGCCTTTATAATTGTATCCTACATCTGTACCATAGCTTTCTTCAATCGTATACTTATTTTCCTCTGTTACATTGGATGGATCTGTAACATTAAACATCGAAAGTTTCACACCTTCTGTTGTAAATCCATCTTCACTTACATCCATCCCTATGCCAAGCAGTTTTCCGTCTCCATATGGATGCAGATATTCGGAAAATCCAGGAATCTTAAGCTCTCCAAGAATCTTCGGATTCTCCGGGTCTGAAAGGTCTACCGAGAACAATGGATCCACCTGACGGTAAGTAACGAAATATCCTGTATCTTCCATAAATCTTGCGGAATAGATTGTTTCATCTTTTGCCAGATTGTGAATGGAGCCAATGATCTCCATTTTGTCATTCAGCACATAAAGCGAATTTGTACCAGGTACCGCATCCTTTACATTTTCTGCCACAGCCTTCTCAGTCACCTTACTTGCATCTGATTTATTCGTTGTTCCGTTCTTATCAGCCGTCTCATCTGCAGTCTCATTCAATGGCATAATATCATCATTCGAATAAGTTTCATCAATTGTTGTAACTAATCTAAGGTTTCCTTCATACTCGTCAATGCTGAAAGAATCGTTCAGCATTCCTTTGATCTTCGTCTGCGCAACACCAGCAAGCTTTCCGTCTGTATAAGAAATCTTGCGGATCAGCGTTCTGCTCACATCTGAATCTTCATAATAATTACTTGTAATATAAATATTATTTTCGCTTACATAGCACACATCTGAATAACCAAAGACTGCCTTACTATCTGTTTTTTCTGACGGATCATCTAATGAAAATGCTGTAATGATCGTATATTCATTTCCTTCTGCTTCCTGTGGCATATAAATATTTTCTGCTTCGATAGATTTTCCCTGCACTTCCGGAATATACCACAGATCTCTTGCTGTAACATTGTCTTCATAAGGATGGAACTGACTAAGCACATAGACATATCCATCCACAATCCGGGATGTATTATATCCTCCGCTCTGTTCCATGTTACCAATCTCTTTCGGATTGGATAGATCACTGATGTCATATACCTGGACATAAGTATTGTTCTCATAATATCCATCATAAGCTTCTGAATCCTCTGAATTTCCCACCTGTCTTCCTAATGTTCCAAACAGAACTAATTTATCATCCTGTACATAAATGTCTTCTACATAGCGTTCTGCATCCTGTTCGATCGAGGCCAGCTTTTCCATGGACCCATTATCAATAGCTGTAATCGTCACAACACTCCGACACAATGTATAAATATTTTTTCCATCGGTTTTGACAATATCGGCTTCCCCCACGCCGTTCTCACGGACATTCGTATCCGAATAACCCCCCGTGTCACTAACATTACTGCTTTCTGCTGTTGCTGCGTCTGCCGAAGACGCACTTTCATACAGTCCGATAGCCATACTGTTGTTATCCCGTGCCATCTGCTTATTATATTCTTTGATACATTTTTCAATTTCTTTATAATCTTTCGCTGTTGTAAGTGTCTGGGTTGTCTCTGTCTGATCTGCTGCTGATGCGATAGTCGCTGCATCTAATGTTTTGTTGTTTCCTTTGTTGATCTGCTTGATTCCAACTGTCGCTCCAACTATCACACAGACACATGCCGCTGCTGCGATCGGAACGATACGTTTCCAGTTCTTTTTGTTCTTTTTCGTTTTTGATCCCTGCTGCTTTTCTTCCTGTCTTGCCTGAAGCATTTTCTGAATTGCCTCCGGTTCCAGTGAGTCCGGAAGGATCACATCATCTGCCATCTGTCTCAAATCCTGCTCTAAACGCTTTTCATCCTCAATCTTCTTGTTGTTCTTTTCTCTATTTTCTTCCATCTTTTCCGCCTCCTTCTTCTATTCTTTTTTCAAACCCATCTCTTATAAGATCATCCTGTACGATCATCCTGCTTCCAACATCTTACGCATCTTCCCAAGTGCCCTGCTTTTCTTTGATCGAACCGTTGCAGCATTCATCTCAAGCACCTGCGCGATTTCTTCACTTCCATATCCAGCGAACACAGAATACGAAAGTATCATACGCTCTTCTTCCTCAAGCCTTGCAAATGCTTCCTTCACATCAAAATGCTGCTCATAGTCCGGTTCGTGCCCAGCCTCTGGTGTCTCTTCCTCTGACACATGATTTCCACGCTTTCCCAACATTTTTCTGCATTGATTTCCTAAAATTGTAAAGATCCAGCTTTTAAAACTACTCTCATTCTTGAGCTTCGCAATATTTTCAAATGCAGATATAACGGTCTCACTTACCGCATCTTCTGCATCTCCTGTATGCTTCATCATATATAATGCGAATTTATACATTTCCTTGCAAACGCCAGCATATAACAGGGAAAATGCTTTCGTATCTCCATTCTTGGCCTTGCGAACCAATTCCTCTTTGAATTGTATTTCCCTTGAATTTTCTTTGTCCTTCATTCGTTCCCTCCTCTCGAATCATCTTTTTCATTTGAAGATTCTTATAACCATTTTTATGAATCACCTGTATTGGTTCATGAAGTCTATGAATAGTTTCACATTATCTTTATTATAGGTTATATACACTAGAGTCTTCAAATAGAAAAACTGTTGCAGATGAAAACTAAGAATTTCTTAATAAAAAGACAGCGAGATACAGGTCTTTTCCATATCTCGCTGTCTTTGGATGATTATTCACTCCTAAAATGTTAACATATTTTTACTTCATCAATAAGGCTTTTCCTATTAATTCTGCACACTTTTTCAGTTCTGCTTCTGTATGGCTGGACATAAGCGCGACTCTAAGCCTTGCTGCTCCTTTAGCAACAGTTGGATAACGTATCGCTGATATAAAATATCCATTCTCATGAAGATAGTTGGAAACTGTCAGTGCATTTTCCTCATCACCAATAATAACAGGAATTATGGCAGTTTCAGATTTTACATTGATACCATATTTCCCAAGTTGTGTACAAAAATATTTTACATTGTACTGCAATTTTGTTACTCTTGAGATTTCCTTTTCAAGAACTTCGATTCCAGCCAGATTTGCAGCCATGGTTACTGGCGAAAGTGAAGTAGAAAATATGAATCCTCTTGCCACATTTCTCAGATAGTTTATCAGTCTTGTCTCTCCGGCCACATAACCACCTTCGCCACCTATCGACTTACTAAATGTTCCCATTAAAATATCTACCTGTCTTTTTTCCTGCCAGTATTCTCGGATTCCATGACCGGTTTTGCCGATCACTCCTGTGGAATGTGCTTCATCTACCATGGAAAACAATTGATTCTCTTCACAGATATCAAGAAATTCCGGAAGCTTTAATATATCTCCATCCATAGAAAAAACTGCATCACTGACAACAATGCCTGTCTCACATGGATTCTCCTGTATTTTTTTTCGCAGATCATCCATATCATTATGAGCATATGTTACAATTTTGGCTTTTGAAAGACGGCATCCATCAATAATACTTGCATGATTTAATTCATCACTAAAAACAGTATCTCCTTTTTTCACCATTGCGGATATTGTTGCTACATTTGCAACATATCCTGTGTTAAACACGATCGCTGCTTCTGTTTCCTTGTAGGAAGCAATCTTATTCTCCAGTGCATTATGTATCACTGTATTTCCGGTTGTAAGTCTGGAGCCACCGGAGCCAAATCCATACATAGCTGTCGATTCTACGACTGCTGATTTTATGGAGGGATGACTGGCAATATCCAGGTAGTTATTGGATGCCATTAATACATAATCTTTTCCATCTATAGTTACATGTGAACTCTGTGCTGATTCTATTGTCTTCATTGTGCGAAAAAGATGGTTTTCTTTTAAAGATACCAGTGCTTTATCAATTTTATCCCACTTCTGTGGTCTTTTCATATCTGATTTTTTGCAAATCTTTTTGGGTACATTTCTGACGATCACATGCTGATTCTGAAGAAAATCAATTGCTTTTTGTTCTTCTGCATCTGTTCCTCGAAACAGAAATATTCTTCCTCCTTTTTCGCTCCCCATTCTCTTCATCTTCGTGATTCTTCTATAACCGATTTCTTTTGAGCTCACATAACCGGTCACGTACTCGGGATCATCTGAAATACATATCTCACCAATAATACCAGGACAATTTGCCACTTTTGTCGCAAGTACAATTGCTTCTTCATAATGATTCTTCTCGTTTCCGATTCTGTCCCCTTTCATTCTCTCCTGATCCATATTGGTAGCACGAATCCCACGTTTTTTATCCGGTTCTAAACGAATGAGCCTGTCAACATCAAGAAGCATAGCTCCTCTCATGGCATAAGTTTCATCTAAGAATTGCATGACATCTTGCGGATTGTCTATTCCAGTTTCTTTTAAATATTTTTTTATCTCTTCCTGCCCTTTTTCCCATGTTTCGACCTCAATTGTCTCTACTGAAAGTGCATCAAGATAAATAATGTTCTCCTTGCAGACTTTATTTATCTTCAAGTTCAACGCATCTGCTTCACCCTTGGAATGATGCATTCCTCTCTCTATCAGCGCATTGGCAAATATATCAACATCCGGTGCCTCAACGATTTTCTCTGCTCCGGATATGTGTACATCCGTACCGTTTTCCTTTTTGCTTGCACGCATCTTAATACTGTACAATTCCTCCGCACTCATAGATTAAATTCCTTTCTGTTCAGTGAACCAGTCTTTCATGACATCAACAATCTGCCTGATCTCATTATCCTGTATGATATACGGAAACATGGCATACATAATATCGAGAAATGGTCTTGAAAATACTCCTCGTTGATATGCATACTCCTGAAATCCGATAAGACATGATGGGTCATGTACCTGGAAACAAAGACAGCCACCCATATATCTGATTTCTTTGATAAGCGGATGAGTGAATCCGGAGACCAGATTTCTAACCATATCCTCTATATGCTTGATTTTTTCCATATAGTTTTCACGCTCAAATATTTCTATAGATTTTAATGCTGCACTGCATGCGACCGGATTTCCCATAAATGTAGGACCATGCATAAGTGCATCTGTATCCTTATCAGAATAGAATCCATTATATATTTTATGATTTGCTACTGTCACTGCATGTCCTATATACCCGGCAGTCAATGCTTTTCCAAGCACGATAATATCCGGAAGTACAAGATCAGACACAAAACGATTTCCAGTACGTCCGAAACCAGTTGCAACTTCATCAAATATAAAAACAACATCATATTCATTGCAAAGTTCTCTTGCCCTTCTCAGGAAATCAATACTATACATTTTCATCCCGCCAGCTCCCTGAAGAAGTGGCTCTACAATAAATGCATAAAATTCATTTCCGTGTGTCCGAAATACTTTTTCCAATGCATCCATTTCCGTTGGAATGTGAATTACATCCTTCTTATCATCTTCTGATAATATAAAATGATAATCCTCATCATCTCCGGCCTTCATACACATAAATGTATCTCCATGATACGAGCTGGTAAGCGAAAGGAGTTTTTTTCTTCCGCTGCCACGATTAATATTAAATTGCAATGCCATTTTCAAGGCAACCTCTACAGCAACCGAACCCGAATCTGAAAAAAAACAGTAATCAAGATCTCCCGGGAGAAAATCTTTTAGTTTTTCTGATAATTTCAAGACTGGTTCATGAGTAAGCCCACCTAGCATGACATGACTGAATTGATCAATCTGATTCTTCATTGCTTCGTTAATTTCTTTATTTTTATAGCCATGTATCATACACCACCAGGAAGATACGGAATCTATCATTTTATTATCCTGCGTATACAAATAAACTCCTTCTGCATCTACAATTTTATATGGTGTCTTCATTTTCTTCATCTGTACATATGGATACCAGATCATAAGTTTATCTCCTAAAATTATTCTTATTTTTGCTTTCCTCATTCCGTTATATTGTTATCTGTATAATGAAATTAATTCTGCTATATCAATATTCAAGTCCACGTCTCCCATGGAAACTTTCGCCAGAGTCGGAAGCCCCGTCATATATTCGCACATGCGTATATTATCTTCATGCATGATATTATCCGCTATATAATGATTAAAAATCATTCCTTTTATATTCATATTTCTGTTTTTCATATATTCATAAGTTAGTACAACACTATTGATTGTTCCAAGTCCTGCATCTGCAACCAGAATGCAGTCAAGTTCCATCTCATCTATTATATCTGTCAACCCAATACGTGCCTCATCAAAACAGATCGGACATAAAATACCGCCACTTCCCTCAACTGTTATATAGTCGTATTTCTCTTTTACTTTTCTATAATTATCCAAAACAACTGCCATCTCAACATGATTTCCTTCCAGACGTGAAGCCAGATGCGGAGAATAAGCATGCTCATAGATATACGGGCACATTTCCTCTACTGACTGGGAGATTCCTGATACATTCTTAACCCACAAAGCGTCACCAGGAATCAGCGTTCCATCTTCCTCTCTTTCATTTCCACTCATAGCAGCTTTAAAATAGCCTGGAGTCATCCCGTTCTCTTTTATCTTTTTTATAATCAATCCTGTAACGTATGTTTTACCAACATCCGTACCTGTACCGGTTACAAATATCCCTTTTCCCATTGCATTCTCCTTTTTTCTTGCATACTTTAGGCAAAGTATATACTTACTCGCAACTAATTGTCAACCTTTTTTATTTAATGGTTGACAATTAGTTGCTTATTGTATACAATAGCTTTGCTTTTAATCTCTCTCAATGGGAAATGGCAGAAATATTTTAAACAAAAGGATGGGAAAACTATGAATACTACAGAAGAATCAAAAGAAAGAATTTTATCCAATCATTTTTTTAGCGTCAAAAATCTGACTATGGACGGCATGTGGGTTGTTCTGCTGTTCATCTCGGGCTTATTTAAAATCCCATCACCCATTCCAGGAACTGAATTTCAATTATCAGCCCCATTAGCCATAAGCATCGGAAGAATCAGAGGATTTCTACATTATCTTACCATCGGCATCATTGCCAGCATTATTGGGATGATATTAGGTCTTCAGACTATATACAATGTCATTATCGCAATGGTGTACCGTATTGTAGCCGGTCTTATCTTAACAGTATTAAAAAAGGACCCACTGGCCCTCATTATTGCTGGTCCTGCCGGAACGTTTGCAGCCAGACTGGTATTGGCAACAATCTTGGGTGTTGCCTGGCAACCTTTAGTAGTAAGCGCAGCTCCTGGAATGATTTTTACTGCAATAACTGCCCCTGTTCTGACTTCAATTCTAAAAAGAGTCCTTAAGACAATTTCCTAAAACACCAACTCAGGAGCATCTATTTTAACAGCGAGATACAGGTCTTTCCCATATCTCGCTGTCTTTAGACGATTCTTTGCTTTAGCCTGATCCTCATAGTTCCAACAAATCTTCATTCTTGCATCCAAGCGCCCTGCTCAATCGCAACACATCAATTGCTCTGGTCTGATTGATATCTCTCTGTCTTTGCTCAAAGAGTTGTATCTGCCGCACAGATACTCCTGACAGTTCTGCCAGTTCTCGCTGTGATAGTCCCGCCAAATCACGAATTCGTTTCAGATTTGTCTCCGGATAATGTTGGTTCCATAATTCATCCAACCGCTCCACGAAATGTGCCAAATCCATCTCGTGGTATACTTCATACATATTTCGAATTTCCGTCATTGATACCGCCCTGTAGATGCGTGAAAATGTTCTTCCTCGATACCACTGATAATAGGCCAATGCCCAGCCACTCCAATATTCTGGTGATTTATCCAAATACATCTCATCTGGGTACTCTTCCATTACTAACCCAGAATCCCGAATCACTTCTTTGACTAACTCACACCCTGTTTTTCCGGCTACATAAGTAGGATTTCCAATTTCAAATTGCCGTGACACATTTGAAACCAGAAACATTTCAAAAAATTTATCAATATCCATATCATATGTGTTCACTGCGAAATCCAACATATCTCCCAATATTCGTTGGGCTGACGTAAGATAATCATCTGAATAAGCGTGTATCACCATTTTCCATACCCTCCCTCATGATGTCCAGCATGAATAACTCATGAATATCTGCACTTTCTTTTTTACGTCTTCTATATTCTCGTCTTGCTTCACGCTCGCGCTCCGCTTTCTTGATATAATATATTTCCGCATCTACATTTTCATAATTCTGAAAATAAATCGTCTCAAAAGCTTTCGGACTTTTTAATACAATCTGCTCGCCCAATTTACCTAACCGCATCGCCTCAGATAATTTTTCCAACGAAATTACTCCCGAAACAAAATCCTGGGCAAACGAAAAGTATGAATCATCTGCACGATATCCTACAATAATATCATATGGAGTAATATCTATCAGGAAATGCTCTTTTATGTATTTTTTTGCCTCTTCTGCAATACTTCCATTCTGCCAGTACGTTCTATTATCTGCAAGAATAGCAAGCCAATTCAATATGTGGTATTTTGAATCATTCAGATTCAACACTTTTAATCCTTCCATGTCCAATTCATAAATATTCACATATCCATTTTTTTGCTTTGCACATGCCCACTCTCTTGCTAATTCTATATTTTCTGTACAATAAAAACCTCTTCCGTAATCATTGTGTCTGGCACCCTTCCCGAACTCTGGTTTTTCAATTAAGAATTCTGATCCATGATATAATACTTTTTTCATACCAGTTCCTCCTTATGTGTTAAGTATATCGCTACAGCGATATACTTGCAAGAAGTTTTTGAGTCAGTGTACTCATTACAGGAAACTCGCAAAAATATTTATGATATCGTTTTTTTAGGAGATAATGCTTTTACATCTGTCCGGTTTATTTTGTGTGTAACGCACAAAATGAATTGACTTTTTTTGTACGCAAGAATAAAATAAAAGCGTTGATTTTGCATTTTATTGACTGTATTCTGACCAGATGCTATGATTTGTGCGTAAAGAACAAATAGCAACCTAACAATAATGATGTTATTTCAAATCATTACTGTTAATGAGAAAAGAGGAATACGGTATGAAGGGTTCAAAATTATTTAAGAATGTAAAGCTAAAAGGTCAAAAAGAACTTGTTTCTATATTAGTTGAAGATGGAATTTTCAAGAAAATCTCAGCAGATATACCACAGGAAAAAACGGTGGGATGTGAGGAAGTTGATTTAAATGGACAACTGGTAGTTCCTCCATATGTAGATCCGCATTTGCATCTTGATTATGTATTTACAGCAAGCCTTGGTGAGGAAAACGGATCGGGAACTCTTTTTGAAGGAATCCAGCGTTGGAGTGAATCAAAAGGAAATATGACTGTTGAACAGATGAAGGAGCGTATTTACAGTGGAATAAGAAAAGAGATGCTGCATGGTGTTCAGGCTATCCGAACACATATTGATGTGACAGATCCAACATTTACAGGTCTTAAAGCTGCACTTGAAGTAAGAGATGAAGTAAAAGATATTCTTGATCTGCAGATTGTTGCATTTCCTCAGGAAGGAATGTACGCATACAAGGGCGGTGACAAACTGGTAGAGGAAGGACTTAAGATGGGGGCTGACTGTGTTGGCGCGATACCTCATTTTGAACTGGCCCGAGAGTTCGGTGAAAAATCAATCCACAAGACAATCGAACTGGCTGTCAAATATAATAAGCTTATCGATGTACATTGTGATGAGACAGACGATACGCAGAGCCGCTTTTTGGAGTTGTTGAATGCATTGGCACTTATGGAAGGTATAGGCACAAGAACTACAGCCAGCCACACATGTTCCTTTGGTTCAGCAGATAATAGTTATGCATTCCGAATGATGAAGCTTTTCAAAAAATCAGGCATCAATTTCATCTCCTGTCCTACTGAGAATGTATATCTTGAAGGACGTCAGGATACCTATCCGAAGAGACGAGGAATCACAAGAGTAAAGGAGCTTTATGACAACGGGATCAATGTATGTTTTGCACAGGATTCCATGTCTGATCCATGGTATCCGCTTGGAAACGGAAATATGATGATGATTCTCGATCACGGAATCCATCTGGCACAGATGATGTCACCCGAAGAGATTACGAATGTTCTTGATCTTGTGACAACGAACGGAGCTGTGACCATGAATATTACAGATCACTACGGAATCGAGGAAAATAAGCCTGCAAACTTTATCGTGCTTGATGCAAAATCAGAATTTGAAGCAATATGTGAGAGAGCAGGAATCACTGCTTCTGTCAGACACGGTGAATTTTTGTTCAAAAAAATTCCTGCAAAGGTAACAGGAGCTATTGACCTGCTGAAATAAAAGGTGGGAAAACAATGTTTCAGTGCAAGGATCTTCTATCACTTACGACAATGTCACAGGCAAATGTAATAGCCGGATCAGGTGGCATGGAAAAGGGCATACGCTGGTCTTATAAGGCAGAGAATATTAATTTTGAGAAATGGGTACGTGGAAACGAACTTTTAATAGTAAGTGCTCCGGTAACACAGCGAAAAAATTTTGATCTGTATCAAACAATAAAAAAGGCAATTGAACTTAATATGTCGTGTGCTCTTTTATTGATGGGCGAGAATTATGTAACACAGATTAACCAAAAGGTAATAGATTTAGCAGAAAATAATGATTTTCCGCTTTTCACCATGCCTTGGAATGTGCCACTTTTAGACTTTTTTGAGGAACTGGGACACGCCATATCATATCTGGATGACAGAAAAGATATAGAGGACAGTCTGCTTGCAGAGATTATTTTTGGAAACTGTATCAATACATCCAGTATCGAGCAGAAATGCAGGCAAATGGGAAATGATCCAAAGATGTTAGAACAGGTTTTCGTGTTACATCTATGTAAAAAAAGTTCGGAAGAGACATGCAATGAATTAAATCAGGGAATTACAAATGACAAGATAAGAAACTATGCACAGACTCTAAAAGAATATTTTGCTGAATGTGATTATCCTGCAATCATTTCCTGCTATGGCGACAGGATCATAGGTTTTATGAAAGACTGTACAGATGATCGCAGGAAGATAATAGAAATTTTTGAACAGTTTGGTGAGTTTTTGCAAAATGACCTGAACGGAATTGAATACACTCTCAACATAGGTGAAAAATGTGAAAGCATATCCAAATTGCAAAAGAGCTTTCATGAGACATCTAAAATGAACTCTGTATTGGAGCATATTAACAGGAAAAATGAAATCATTTTCTATGATGAGATGGGATTTTACCGTATGCTGATGTCGTATGAGAACACTGCGCCAATGCAGCGATTTGCGGATGAAGTGCTTGATCCTATCATACAGTATGAGAAGAAAGCTCATACACAGTTGATGGAGACAATGTGGGCCTATTTCGAGTGTGACTGTAATCTGCAGAGAACAGCTGATAAACTGTTTTCACATAAGAACACTGTGAAATACAGATTACAGAGAGTAGAACAGCTTACAGGAAAGAGTTTTGCGAACAGATTCCAGAGTCAGGAGCTATACAATGTACTGATGATCTATTATTTTCTTGAGTAAGGAGATTTTCAGATATGTTACCAATTATCGGTAAGCAAATGTACAGCTGGAATAGCAACTATTAATGAACCTTGACAGCTTTAACAGAATAAGCAGCTGTTCTAAACTCTTCTAGTGGAATTTTATGCCCTTTTGACGGTTGAGTGCGCGGTATTACGACTACATGGATCAATTTTCAAGTTCATGGTACAGTTATCAGTCTCTAAATATTGTTCTGTGAATAATTCATTAATTTAAAAATTTTTCTACATTTTTCTTTGGAATAAACTGTTCTTTATTATTATTTAAGCCATAGAAAATTAATTCACTAAAAAGATAAGAGTCTTTATTTAATTACTCTTTATATTTTTTATCCAATGTAATTTTTACCTCTCTCCTCTATTATAGAGACTATGAAGAAAAGTCTGTAAATAATAATCTTCTATGATAATGATTGAGCTGGAAGCACTAAATTGGAGTTTCCAGCTCTTGTTATATATATACGACATGATTTCAGGCATGTCAAGAGCGGACGTCAAAAACGTCTTTCTCATCATGCATACAGATTCTGTTACTCTGGGAGTCTTCCCTCGTACATAATGCTGAGTTCACCGTAGACCCGTCCCCAGTTTCGAATGCTCATAGTCCATTTTTTGTGGCTTCAAAAGTTGCCAGATACAGGGCTTTCAGAAGTGCTGTATCACTTGGAAATACGCTTCTCTGACGGTTAAGCTTACGGTAGGTAGAATTCAGACTTTCAATTGCATTTGTCGTGTAAATAACCTTTCTGACATCCGGTGAAAACTTGAAAATCGGCGTTATTGCATCCCAGTTATCATACCAGCGTTCCATGGAATTCGGGTATTTTGCGGTCCATTTTTCAGTAACACGATCTAGAGCCAGTCTAGCTTTCTCTTCATCGGAAGCATGGTAAATCGTTTTTAGGTCGGAAGCAAACGCTTTTCTGTCCTTATCCGGAACATATTTTAGCGTGTTTCTTGCCTGATGTACAATACATCTCTGATACTCTGTTTTTGGAAATGCAGCGGCAATTGCCTCTTTAATGCCACTAAGACCGTCAGCGCAGATAATCAGGTCAACATATAATGAATTCTCTTCCTCGATTATGTCCCGGTAGCCAATCCAGTCTTCTGGAACATCAATAGAAAAATACTTATTTTCATAATGCGTTTTAGCAGCCACATCTTTTTCATCATAAGCCAATAGCATCACTTCCCATTTTATTAGGTTCAGAATAATATTCTTCGCCTGTGTCCAGACATATAGCAGCAAGTCTTCCACCCGGATAGGTAGCACCACAATCAATTGCTATATGATTGTTTCGCCGATAAATATATCCTGGATTTGGATTATTTCTAATTGCTTGTGTCGGCGTATGTCCTGTTATAACATACTTGTCTGAAAAATACTGTATATTATAATCTGCTCTCGACCATATCAATTCATGAAGTGAATAATCGTCTATATCCTTTTCTGGCGAATAATTCCCCAAACCTCCATGAACCAGAAGATAGTTTTTGTCATTGACTGACACCTCTTCATATATCAGGAATTCCTTTATAAAATCGATCACATCCTTTTTAGACTCGGAATCCATCTGAGTGAACTCATCAACCGTTGATCTACTTCCGTTATATTGCCATGTCTCCAGATTATCCAGCATTTCATCGTCTAACTCTTCTATGGACTTATCTGTAATTTCTTTCATCAAAAATCCCAGACATTTCATCGCCATAAATTCATGGTTACCGACCAGGCATATTGCATTTGGCATTTCCATAAGCTTTCTTATTGTCTTAATAGGCTGAGGCCCCCTATCAAGCACATCTTCCAAAATGTATAAAGTATCCGTATCTTTTAGATCACTCTTATCGAGTAATTCTATAAACATGTTGTACTGTCCATGAATATCCGAAATAACATATGTAGCCATAAAACTGTCTCCCTTCTAGCATCTAATTCATTGTGGATAGGACAATAATTCTGTCAATGTTCGCGGTTCATAATTCATCCAGGGTTTCATGCATCCTACATTTATTGCTTTAACTTCTGTTTTATACACATGCTGACAATCGCTTTCCACCATTTTCATCAAACAGCTTTGATAATAAGTATCCTCATTACTGTCATGCGTATGACCATATAATAAAATGAATCCTTTTCCCATCCTTTTCCAACTAAAAATTGGATAATGGCTTAAAACGAGATTATAATTCTTTCCATTAGCTGAATCATGAACTTCTTTATAATCACAAACTTCTGCAAAAAGCTGATGATATCTATAATCCGACACATCATCATGATTTCCTTTCACAAGTATTTTTTGTCCCTTCAATGTAGAAATATAAGCAATCAAATCTTCATTTTTACCTCTATAACTTATGTCTCCAAGAATAAATACCCTGTCTCCATTTGTTATTTTACTATTCCATCGTTTCTTGATCGTCTCGTGCATTTCATCCAGACTTTCAAATGGTCTTTCATCAAACTTAATCGAGTTTTCATGAAACAAATGTAAATCACTGATATAATAATTCATTACGCATCACTCTCCATATCATAGTTATTGCTTAAAAGCTTGTACTTTTCACATGTGATCTAATCTGATCGATCGTAAGATTCTCTATATTATCTTCTGCATAAAAGCACAATTTTCCATTATTTCGCCCTACATAATCTCATCATACTCTTCAAACATAATCCGGACTCCACTTTCTTCACATTCCACATGATAATGTCCTGCATACCACTCTGTAAATTTCAGATTATCATAAATATATTGAAGCCATTTTTCCGTTGACTTATCTACAGTTGACTGATCCAGTCCTGGAATAAATGCCCATACCGGCTCACATTCTATCGGAACTGTATGAGAAAGGACAATATCTAACTGCCAGTTCACTTTGTCCAGTTTCTGTTCTACATATTTCTTTATCGCTTCGTCCGGCTGTTCTGTCTCAAACCATGGCAGACCATTGCGTATCCTATAATATTTATCGATACTATATGCTCCACCGATCGGCATCACTTTTTTCCCATTGAAATTATAAATTTTTCCATCCTTAGCAAATAATATATTCGGAAATTCCGGTTCATAATATACCTCTCCTCCACGCCTGATTTGTGTTCTGTAAGTTTGTATATGATAAGGTCTTTCCTCATGATTTCCATGAATACACAGGAAATAATTTGGAAAATCCGCAAGTATTTTTTTGTTCTCCCGATCTTTGTCAGCTCCAAAATAGTTTAATCCGACATCCCCCAATAAAATGATCACATCCTCTTTTCCAAGTTCTTTATTGAATCTTGCCACCAGATTAACTTTTCAAAATGTGCATGACAATCTCCTGTTATGTAATAAGCCATTTCTTGCAACCTTACATATATTATTCATCTTCTGTTCACTATGCTGAAAATTGTAAATCGCCTTCAAAATCTCAATTATATTTATCTGTAATTTTCATTCTCATTTATAGCGTTTTGAATATATAGATTCATTTCGTTTCTTATTTGTTCCATCTGTTTTCCAGTATCTGGATTTGTATACGGAATCCTTCCTATAATTTTATCCACATAATGGTTATCTCTTATACTTTCATATGTCGCTTTAAAATTTATATCATAAAAATATGCAAGATAAGATATCCAATAATCCATCTTTGTCTTTCTTGTCTCTAATAGAACTGATTTATGATTTTTGAATTGCCGCATAACTTCTGGCGTAATTTCTGACATTCCTACCTGTTCTGCAGTAACTCCCATGAGAATATCAATTGCTGTTTCGAGCTTCACTCTGCAATTGTCAAGTTTATCTGCATCACGTATGATTTGAGCATGCATCAATTCTCGCTCATTCGTAATTCCTTTTAAGCAGTAATCACTATGATGTCCTATTGCTGTTTTTATAATTTCATCCCACTTATTTTCTTCGACAAAACGCCGAATCAGTCTCTCCTCAAATAAAATTCTCACACCGAATGCTGCATGATCCATCGTTCCCGGTTCAAAACTGTTGTAACATTTCAATTGTTCAAATCTTCCGATATCATGTAACAATCCAATAATCTGAGCGAGCTCACAATCTTCTGCGGACAGTTCCATATCTTCTGTAATTTTTTTACTGCATTCCATCACTCCATAAGTATGCACAATCTTCAACTTTATCTTTTCATTTTTTTGGTCATAATCATTCAAATAGTTTTCAAAAGCTTTCTTCGCATATTGTAAATCAATCATTTCGTTTTCCCACCTTATTTTCAAGATTTTTCGACATAATATTCCCGTCCTGTATCTAGACAAACTGCAGCCAAACGTCCATTTCTTCGATTACAGCCACAATCAATCGCAATATGATGATTCTCCCTGTATGCATAACCCGGTTTTGGATTCCCCATAATTCCTTGTGTCGGTGTATGTCCTGTTACCACGTATGTATCTTCAAAATATTGGATATCATACTCAGCCCTGTCCCAGATTAATTCTTTTATGGAATATTCTTCTATGTCTTTTCCCGGATAATAATTTCCCAATCCATCATGAAAGTTACCCTCTGGCTCGATTTCAGCTCCAGGCGTAGATTTCATATTCGCACTCTCCCAGCCAGTCAATCATATGAATCAGTGCTGCATTCAACTTCGGAGCCATTTTCACCTGACTGTTTTTTATATAAAAAGGTTGTTCTAAAGCACATTTGCACCAAAAGGCATAAAAGACAAACGTGCCATTTTAAAGAATTGTTTTCCAAACGGGATTCCTACAATCGTGATACACCACATACATCCTAAGACAATATTTCCAAGAGCCATTCCCCATCCAAAGAAAACAATCCAAATTAAATTCACAAGAAATGAGAAGGTTCCATTCCCATATACAACCTCTTTTCCAAAAGGCCAAAATGCTAAGGATGCAAATTTGAAACATTGCAAACCTATAGGAATTCCAACAATTGTGACACACCATATACATCCTGCAATGATCCATGCAAGACCTCCGATTATCCCGCCACAAAGAAACCAAAGTATATTTCCTAATAATTTCATCTAATCCACTCCCCTGTTACTCCACAATTACGGTAGCCTTAACACATATATTCCACTGATTTTCCATATAAAATCTGTCTTGATAAACTTTAATCACCCCTGGTACAGCGACTTCTTCAACGGGTTCTTTCCCAAACCGTCTACGTGCAATCACGTCTATGATTACATCGTCTTCTTTCGCCAACCTTTTAAGTTCATTTAAATACACTTGATATAGCTCTGAATCTATAACGCAGCATTTCACTATATATTGTTTTACTATCATCTTGAAATGACATCTTTCATACTCTCTTTCCTTATTCTGCTTTTTTACCAAACTATTGAATAGCTGTAGAATTAGTATATCATAAGCAACGACATATAGTGCATCTTTTTATACAAATCGCACAAAAAGATGCACCTTTTCACTTTTCTTATTATGTAAATCGCAAATCCAACCCAGCAAATAGTTCTCCAAGCGTACTGCTCAAGCGCTCTGACGGTTTATCCGGCATTTCGTAACTTACCAATTGATACTCTGGATTCAGTTCCAATTTTTCTATTAGATATCCTGTATTAACAGCATCATCCAATCCGTCATGAAAGTTACCTTCCGGTTCAATCTCAACTCGTCCCAGAGCTTCTTCCAGACTTAACTGTTGTGATAATTCAAATCGTTTCGTAAATACATCTTGATAGTCAATCCAGTTTTCAGCCTTCATAAACGCATGGATTCTTTCATCCGTCATGTTTTTTGCTTTAATTTCATGTAGCAGTTGATCTCTATCCGATTCACTCCAAGCATAGATTTTGTAATCACGTTCTCCCAGCCAATCAATCATATGTAGCAGTACTTCTTCCAGCTTAGGAGCATTTTTAACCTGGCTGTTCTTTATACCTGTCAGATTCTCTATAAAATAATCAATCACACCATGTTCTGGATGAAGATATTGGCAAAGTGTTCCTATTCTTTTAAATGAATCATCAAGAAGAACTGCACCAATTTGTATTGTTTCGGTCGCATACTTATATGAATAGAGATTCTGTCCAATAAAAAGTATACTTTTCAAGCCTTTATAGAGAGCTAATCTTTTCCTTACTGCACAAGAAGTATTCTCCAACTCATGATTCTAGACAACAAACACACAACAGTAACCCTAATGAATTTGCATAAAAATTAAATATCCTCCGCAGACTATTTATTCTATAATCAAAAGAGACCGTACTTGGGTTGATATTGATGTTTTATCAACTAATCACAATCTTCATTGTACACTTTAACCAATTTTCCATCTCATATTTATCTTTTTTGACGTTTTTATTAATTTTTCCTTGACACACCACTAAATCCATTATATATTACATCATAGAAATTGACTTGTATAAGTTCATGATTGGATGAGCGTGTCTACCAACTGCCGTAACAGTTGACTACAAGTTTTTGGGAAACCAAAAATTTGCAGTCAGTTGTCACGGCAGTTTTTTATTTGTCATAAATATCCTGTCATCCATTTATCAATTCCCATATTTTCGCCGGCGGTTAGAATTGAACTTCTTATACATTTCGCAAGATTTCTGTCATTATTTCAACAGTTATATCTTTGTTATTAACAAAGAATAAAACAAATACAGGAGGTTGTAATATGAGCAGCTTATTAATTAAAAATGCGGATGCAATTGTTACCTGTGACAGCCAGGACGCTGTTTTAGAACATGCCAATCTTTTGATGCAAGACGGCATCATTACATACATCGGAATAGAACCGCAGACCGCAGACGAAGTCATTGACGGAACGGGATGTCTCGTTTATCCAGGACTAATCAATACTCACCACCATCTTTACCAGACGTTCAGCCGAAATCTTCCGCAAGTTCAGAACATGGAATTGTTCGACTGGCTTACAACATTGTACGAGATTTGGAAAAATCTGAATCAGGATACGATTTACCACAGCTCCTTAACAGGAATGGGTGAACTATTAAAATCCGGATGTACAACTTGTTTTGACCATCACTATGTATTTCCGGGCGGTAATTCCGATGCGCTTCTGGACGCACAGTTTTCTGCTGCAAGAGAGCTCGGGGTTCGTATGTACGCTTCCCGCGGAAGCATGGATCTGAGCAAGAAAGACGGTGGGCTTCCGCCTGACAGTGTGGTACAGAACGTGGATAAGATCTTGAAAGATTCTCAGAAATCCGTAGAGAAATACCACAATCCTGCTCCAAATTCCATGGAAATGGTTGCTCTGGCTCCGTGCTCTCCGTTCAGTGCAAGCGAAGAACTGTATCGTCAGTCAGCAATCCTTGCGAGAGATTTGGGCGTACGCCTCCACACGCATTTATGCGAAACAATTGATGAAGAGAATTATGTTCTTGAGAAATACGGCAAACGACCGCTTGCCTATATGGAAGACATGAACTGGGTTGGAAATGATGTCTGGTATGCACATGGAATTCATTTTAATGATGAGGAACTGAATCTTCTGGCACAGACCGGAACCGGCGTAGCTCACTGCCCAATTTCCAACATGAAACTTTCTTCCGGTATCTGTCGGATACCGGATATGTTAAAACTAGGTGTACCGGTTGGTCTTGCAGTAGACGGAAGCGCAAGCAATGACGGTTCTAACCTGTTAGAGGAACTTCGTGTAGCGTTCCTGTTGCACAGACTGAACTCAAGCAAGCTTGCTCCGAGTGGATATGATCTTCTGAAGATTGCCACAAACGGCAGCGCTAAAATCCTCGGCAGAAACGATATCGGTTCTCTCTCAATCGGCAAAGCTGGAGACTTATTCATGATTCGGAGAAATCGTCTTGAGCTTGTAGGGGCCGACCTGGATATAAAATCCATGCTCGGCACAGTCGGCTTCAAGGGCACTGTTGATTATACGATTGTCAATGGAAAAATCGTAGTAAAAGAAGGTCAGCTAACAGGAATTGACGAAGAAAAGGCTATATACAACTGTCGTCAAGAAGTCAACAAATATTTGAATCATTAAACTCTCATTTGAACATAATTTTCTGCTTAATCAAAAATATTATACTATATAGAAAAATGATTTCCAAAGCAGGATTCAGTGAGCGAAATATCCTTGTTATGGGACTTACATTCGCATTTGGTCTCGGAATGGCAAGCCATCCAGATGCAGTGGCACAGCTTCCATCCGTATTGAAGTTCGTATTCAGTGATGCAGTAACTGGAATCTGTATCGTAGCGATTATCGCCAACTTACTCTTCCCAATGAAAGATGCTGCTGATATTGCAAAAGCAAAAGAAGCTATGATGGGTTAAATCTATTTCCCTTTATTTACCTATGGGTGCCGTAATGCGGCACCCATAAATTATCTGTATATCCACCGTTGCTCTCCACAAGGCTCTTGCTTGATCTAGTTTTCTTTGATCCTCGTTTTCCGGACATATTTTATATATTTATCTTTCTTAAGTTCATTTTTACAGTCTCTTATTGCAGCCTTCAGTTCTTCTTTTGACGGATTCTGTGAAAGATCCTTTGAAAAATGATTTAAGGTATTTATGGCATGCTCTAAAAAATTTTCTGCATTTCCATTAACTGTAGGACTAAGACGCAAATGATAATGAGTAACAGTGTGCCATGCTCTTCCTCTGGAATTTCCATTGCTTTTAATACATAGCTTGGTGAATAGTTTTTAGATGTACACGCGGAGCCATTTGATATACTACAAAGTTATTGGTTTTTTATGATAAGTCATTTTCATCAAACACTCCGGTAAAAATCCAGTTCTCACCTTGATCTTCAGATGTGAATACAAGCCCTTCTGTCTCGCCACTCTGCGTCATCACATGAATCGTGTAATTCTCTCCATCCTGCTGTGGCATTTCCAGATACTGATAATCTTCAAGCGTGAGGCCATATTCCTGCATATGCGGCGGATATTCTGTCACAGTATCCATCGGAAGTTCTATCTCCTTCAGTGTCTTTCCACCATCTTTTGTAACATAAATAGACGAATGTGTCTGCGATGCCCCGCTCAGACCGATGAATCCAAACTGCTCGTCGAAGAATTGTATCCCTTCTCCTACTCCGCCATTTCCGTCGAATGGATCTTCATTTACTGTTGTCCAGTTATACCCACCATCTGACGTAGTTTTCAGTTTGTAATAACGTGTTCCAAGAGCCGCATCAACAACTGAAAGTTTCCAGCCTTTTTGCTCATTTAAGAAGAATCGGACAACACCGCTTCCGTCCGTATCAACCGTCCAGGTATTATTCTCTTTTCCCTGTTCTTTTGCCTGCGAATCTTTCTCCGCCTGCTCATTCTGACTAATTGTATCAGGACTGATATATTCTGGTTCCATCATATAACGCACCGGCGTCACAGATTCATCCTGCGGAAGATACAGAGACACTTCATATCCAAGTGCTTCTCCACCGCTATCCAGTGCTGTGAAATCAGTCATACCACTGACTGCTCCGTCACCATCCACATCTCCCGGAAGATAAACAAGACCTTCCGAAGAAGCGAAAGAGCGTTTTCCATAATACAGAATCTCATATTCCGGCGGATTATCTGAAAATGCGTAATTCAGATTCCATTGTGTCACCTGCATCTTACAATCTGATTTTTCCAGAATAGTAAACATAGGGTCTAATTTCTTGTCATCATCATAATCGGCATTGGCATAACCTGCGATCTGCACAACAATCTTATCACTTTTATCTATATCATAATCAATCAGATAGGTCTTATCTTTTCCCTTTTCATTCTGTCCGTAGAGATAGGCCGATACGCGGGTTATCGTTCCGTCTTTATCAAAGGACATCTCAAAACTATCTGTGATATATAACTCGTCCGGAAGTTTCAATTTCTTATTGACATCTTTTATCAGCCCTTCTGCGCCATCACGAAAGAAATTGTTATGTTCATACTCTATTTTCTTTGTCTTAAACAGGCTGTCTACCTTCCAGGACAATGCGCCATTATAAGGAATCGCAGTATATACGATATAAGAAATACATCCAACCGTAACTACAAGTAGAATCAAAAGTTCTGTACCAAACACTGTTTTCCTGAGTGCACCTTTCATTTTAAAAGGGTTTTCCTTTTCCGCGATCAGGCAGCCGATCCAGACGCAAAGACTGAGTACCAGAAGGATACCTGAAGCCAAGAATGCAAACTTCAGCTGTCTGATGCTTCCATACTTGCAAAGTACACAGGTCACGAGCAAAAACAATATATAATAGATGATACTAAGTTTGCCAAATATAAATTTCAGTTTTTTCATTCAACCACATCCTTATAATACTTCCAGGTCTACTATTTCTAAGTATTCTACTCAAAAAAATTTTATATCGCTCATTTATTTTTACACTTTTTCTTGACCAAAATGTAAAAACTTCATAACTTTTTCTATATTCTCCTTTGTCCAGGCCGTAATCTCGAGCACTGCATCCGGTATCTCCTGATCTCCGGAATCCGGATTATGCATCCAGATACATGGCATCTTAGCCGCCTTAGCAGCTTTCCCACCATTCGTCGAATCCTCGATCACAATACACTCATCTACCGGTACGCCCAGCTGCTTTGCCGCAAAAAGAAATGTATCCGGCGCCGGCTTTGGATTCTTCACTTCATCTCCACTTGTCACGACATCGAAATATTTCATCAGATCCAGCGTTTCCAGTGTCTCTGTGATTACAGGTTTTGGAGAAGAAGAGGCCACGGCCAGGCGATACCCCGCATCTTTCAGACAGCAAAGCATCTGCCCTACTCCCGGCATCTCAGGGAATCCGTCTCTTGCAATAATTTCATTCTTCTTTTCTTTCATAATCTGATTCATTACTTCCAGACTTTCAAATGTGATTCCATAATTTTCTTTGATCAGATTCATGAAATGGAGTCTTGTAGATCCTATGCATGGCTTATATACCTCATAGTTCAGGTCAATTCCATATCGTTCTTTAAAAATTTCTACCCAACATTGATAATGAAGCGGTTCCGTATTGATCAAAACCCCATCCATATCAAAAATCACTGCTTTTATCATTCTTATATCCCAACTTTCTATAAAAGATCAATGTTAATGTGGTCGCTACGATCCAACCAAATGGCCATGCCATCCAGATTCCGGTACTTCCAAAACTTTTTGTCAAGACGAGTGCAAATCCGATTCTCAAAATAAGGTCCGGAACTGTTGCAACCACAAAATAGACCATTGCTCCTGATCCCCGGATAATTCCATCTGTCATCAGCTTAATTGCAATCATAAAATACCACGGTGATACAATTTTCAAAAATGCCATTCCTGCACTGATTGCCTCTACACTCTCTGCGCCTAAGAATAATCCCATCATCTGACGGCTGAAAATGAAATACAACATAACAAATGGTAGTGCTGTAAACTCTGATAACTTCAATCCAGTACGGAATCCCAACGGAATCCTCTCGGTTTTTCCGGCACCGATATTCTGTGCCGTATAGCTAGACAGGCAGGATCCAAGTGTCATAAAGATATTGATGGCAAATGTATTCAGCTTGATTGCTCCTGAATATCCCGCAACAACTGCTGAACCGAATTGATTTACAATTCCCTGCACGAAAAGATTTCCTACACTCAACACGCTCTGCTGAAGAATGCTTGGAATTGCAATCGCCATAATCTGTGCAAATAATTTCTTATCAAACCACGGCTGCTTTTCTTTCCCGGCAAATTTCTGCAATCTTCCGAGAAGTGTTACTAATGCAAGCACGGCTGACACACCTTGCGCGATAAATGTTGCCCAGGCAACACCGCTCACACCCCACTGGAATTTTGCTACGAAGATGTAATCAAGAATAATGTTTCCGGCTGAGGAACCAAGCAGAAAATATAACGGTGTCTTAGAATCCCCGAGTGCTGTAAATACTCCGGTACACACATTATAAAGCATCAGGAAGATAATTCCGAAAATGTAAATTTTCAAATATAAAACTCCGTCAGCCATAATATTCTGTGGTGTGCGGATCCATCTCATCATCTGATGATTAAAGAAATACCCGAATAATGTCAGCATGATTCCCAGCACCATAGAACTAAGAAATGCTGTTGTAACCGCACGCTTCACACCGCCCCGGTCTTCCGCTCCGAACAGTCTTGATACGACTACGGATGCCCCCAGATTCATTCCCACGGCAAATGCCATGAAAATAATTGTGATCGGATAAGATGCACCGACTGCTGCCAACGCATTTTCTCCTGCAAATCTTCCCGCGATCATACTGTCTGCGATATTGTAAATCTGCTGGAACATCACACTGAACAACATCGGCAGAAGAAAACGCCACAATGTCTTGTTCGGATGTTCTTTCGTTAAATCTGTAATCATTCCACACCTTCTCTCATCACAACTTTTTCAATAAAATTTGTTTCAGTAAAAAATCTGTTTCAATAAATAATTCTGCTAACTCTATAAGCCAATGATCTTATAAATTTCTTCCATATCAAGACTAGCACGAACGATATCTGCAAGCTTATCATACTGTTCTTCCTTATAAGACTTCCAGTCTACTGCCTGTACCGTCTCCGGATCATAGCCTTTTTCTTTTAATAAAGCTGACAAGAAACCACCTGACATTTCCGGTGAATCAAAGATTCCATGCACATAACAGCCATAGACATTTTCCTTCTGTGAACCATCCGGATGTCCTTGTTGTAGCGTATCAGAATCATTTTCTAATGTTATAAGCCCGGATGCGTGCTCATCAAGAATCGTCTCTCCCATATGGATCTCATATCCTTCGAAAGGAAGTCCCTTCATCTCTTTCAGGATTCCTTTCATCTCGCCAAATGTTCCATGTACTCTGGTTCTATGTTTCTCTGGGCGGAACACAGTCTTTGTATCCAAAAGTCCCATTCCCTGTACAGTTCCTCCGTACTCTTCTCCTGTTGGATCTGAGATTTCCATTCCTAGCATCTGGTATCCGCCACAGATTCCAAAGACCGGTTTGTTCTGTGCGCTGTGTTTCAGAATTCTTGCTTCCAGTCCGTTCTGACGCATCCACAGAAGATCGCTGATCGTATTCTTTGTTCCCGGAAGGATCACCGCATCCGGATTGCCAAACTCAGCCGGAGATGAAACATATCTCACACTTACTTCTTCCAATGCTTCTAAAGGTGCTAAGTCAGTAAAATTAGAGATCCTTGGGAATCGGATCACTGCCAGATCGATCAGTCCCGGCTTCTCTTTTTTCTGAAATCGTTCCGTCAGGCTGTCTTCCTCATCCAAATCTAAATAAAAGTACGGAACTACTCCCGTTACAGGGATATCTGTCTTTTCTTCCAGCATCCGAAGGCCCGGCTCTAGAATGGATACATCTCCACGGAATTTATTAATGATCGTTCCTTTGATCCGTGCTTTTTCATCCTCTTCAAGAAGCATTACGGTTCCGGCGATCTGGGCAAATACTCCACCACGATCAATATCTCCGACAAGAAGCACCGGTGCGTCTGCAAGCTTTGCCATTCCCATATTTACAATATCATCTTTTTTCAGGTTGATTTCTGCCGGACTTCCGGCACCTTCAATTACAATGATATCATACTTTTTTTCCAACTCATGATATGCATCCATAATTGCCGGAATATATTCCTTCTTATGACAGTAATACTCTCTTGCAGCCATCACTCCGATTGGTTTACCATTGATAATCACCTGAGATCCTGTATCGTTCGTCGGCTTAAGTAAAATTGGATTCATTATTGCTTCCGGTTCAATCCCTGCAGCTTCTGCCTGCATCACCTGGGCTCTTCCCATCTCCAGTCCTTCTTTTGTGATAAAAGAATTGAGTGCCATATTTTGGGATTTGAAAGGTGCAACTTTGTATCCATCCTGTTTCAGTACACGGCAAAGACCTGCTGCCAGTGCGCTCTTCCCGACATTTGACATCGTTCCCTGTATCATAATTGATTTCGCCATATTTTTCGCCTCCTTCACTGCTTTGACAGTATTGTTTCAAGTGCCCGTAAAAGAACATCATTTTCCTCTTTTGTCCGCACTGCAATCCGATACCAGCCTTTCTTCAACCCTCTATAGTTCTCACAATTTCGAATCAAAATCCCCTGCTCTAACAATCGTTCAAACAATGAGCTTTCACTATATAATAAGAAGAAATTTGCCTTTGTTGGAATAAATCTAATCCCAAACTCACGCATTTTCTTTTCCATGCGCATTTTTTCTTCCACGATTTTGTTTCGTATTTTCTGAACTCTCTGTTCTTCTCTCTCTGTCAATGCTTCTACCCCCGCCGCCTGTGCCGGAACCGACACGCTCCAGGGCTGACGGATCTGCTGCATCTTCTCTTTAAGTTCTCCATCCGAAGTCATTGCATAGCCCAGTCTCAATCCCGGGATTCCATACATCTTCGTAAATGCCTGTACAAGAAAAAGGCACACATGATCTGTCACCTTTTTCACCATGGTATACTTCTGCGCTTCTTCCAGGAATTCAATAAAACACTCGTCTAAAACAAGACGTATCTTCTTCTCTTCACATCGAGTAAAGATCTGTTCCATAAGCACCGGTTCGATCACCTGCCCTGACGGATTCGACGGGGAGCATAAAAATACAAGGTCAATGTCCTCTGTCAGTTCTTCCAAAAAGCTTTCTGTCAATGCAAAGTTATTCTCTCTTTTCAACTTATAATAAATGATTTCGCAGTCTACCGTCCGAAGTGCCTGTTCATATTCTGCGAAAGCCGGAATCGGAAGCAATGCTTTCTTTGGTTTTTCTGCAAGAACGACAGAAAAGAACAGCTCCGCTGCTCCATTTCCGAAAAGAAAATATTCTTCCGGCAGACTTTTTTTCTCTGCCAGTCTCTTTCTGAGCCGTCTGCATTGACTGTCCGGATAAAGACTCACTTCATCCATCGATCTTTTTGCCGCTTCAAGAACTTCTTCTGACGGACCGTAAGGATTTACATTAACTGAAAAATCCAGCACATCTCCATATGTATAAATGTCTCCTCCGTGTACATATTCCATGAATCATACTCCTACTTCTCTATGTGTTTCATTTTTAATCTAAAAGTACTGCCTCCAACTCCTCGCGATTCTCTTCCATCCATTTGATCGGCTTTGGATGTTTAACCTCCGGATTCAGAAGCTTTTCCATCCAGACCATATTATACCAGCGGTCAAATTTGTATCCACAATGATAGAATTCTCCTACCATGCGGTATCCAAGATGTGCATGGAACTGTGCGCTGTTCTTTGTCAGATATTCATCTTCAACCTCTGGATATCCAATGCATGCATATAAATTGCAAATGTTCTGAGCGTGCAGTACTTTCTCCAGTGCCTCATACAGCTTTTTACCAACTCCGGTTTTCTGCCGGTCTTTTCTTATATAAATTGTTGTTTCCACTGCCCAGTCATATGCTGCACGACCTTTAAATGCCCCTGCACAGCTATATCCAAGAATCTCGCCATTCTGTTCTGCGACCAGATACGGGTACTTTTTCATCGTCTGACGCATTCGATCTTTGAATTCTTCCAGTGACGGAACTTCATATTCAAATGTAATCACTGTATCCATTACATATGGTGTATAGAGTGCAAGAAGTTCTTCTGCATCTTCCATTTTTGCAAATCGAATCAATAAATCCATAACAATAAACCTCCAAAGACAACCATCATCAGTATCGTTGTCATATACATTAACTTCCCGGCACGAAGAATATCTTCCGGTTCAATCTTACGGATTGCATCGCCGATATAATCCTTTTTATAGATTTTCCCGAAATAAACCGCATCCCCGGCTAACTGTACATCAAGCGCTCCGGCGCATACCGCCTCTGACTGGGCGGAATTCGGACTTGCATGTTTTCTCTTATCACGCAGATAAATCTTCCACGCATTCTCCCCATCCATCCCCGTCAAAAATACTGCAGCAACCATAAACCACGCCGTCAACCTGGCTGGAATGTAATTAAATACATCATCCATCTTTGCCGGAATTCTTCCGAAATACAGATATTTTTCATTTTTGTATCCAAGCATGGAATCCATCGTATTCACTGCCTTGTATAAGAATCCAAGCGGTGCGCCGCCGATCAGAAGAAATAAAAGTGGAGCCGTCACGCCGTCGGAAGTATTCTCCGCCACTGTCTCTACTGCAGCTTTCGTCACACCTTCTGCTGTAAGGTTCTCTGTGTCTCTTCCGACAATCATGGATACAGCTCTTCTTGCACCAGGCAAGTCGTCTTCTTTTAATTTCTGATAAACCTTCCTACTTTCTCCTACAAGACACCGCGCCGCAAATATCTGGTAACACCAGAAGGTTTCCAAAAGAAACTGTACTGCCGGATGAACCTTTCCTGCAGCAAATAAGAGTACCGCCGGTACAAGAAAGGATAATGAAACTGTCAGAATCCATAAAATCCCTCCTGCCAGAACTTCTCTTTTATTTTTCTTCTTTTGTTCTGATGCAGGAATCCGACTGCACAACAACTTCCGCAATCCTTTTTCCAACACACTGATCAGGTTTCCGATCACGCGTATCGGATGATACATCCAGACCGGATCTCCGAAAATGCAGTCTAACAAAAATCCTATGATGCATGCCAGAATCGTCATCCTTCCATTCATTCTGTCACTCCTCCCAGTTTTTGAATTTTACGAAATCTATGAATACCTGACTTCCACTCATCTTCATTCACAAGCATTCTATATCCTCCGCCATTTTCCACCTGCCAGTGATAAAAATCTTTTTGGTCTTCTGCCAATTGTTCCAGCACCGCCATAATCGTTCCTCCATGAACGACAAAAGCTGCGCTTTCTACATTTTCTTTGCATAATCTATCCACCTGACAGAGCATGCCTCTCACACAACGTGAACGGAATTCCTTCTGTTCCTCCCCTTCCGGAAATGCAATCGTTCCACCGGAATCCAGCCATGCCTGATATTCTTCTCTATCTTTCAGTTCTTCATATGTCTTACCTTCAAAGATACCAAAATCACATTCTTTCAGCAACGATTCCTGTTGTATCTGCACCTCTGGATAAATCAACTCTGCCGTTTGAATACATCTCTTCATTGGGCTGACAATCACTTGCTGTACCTGTGGATAGCTATCTATTTTATATCTCTGTTTAAAGTTCAGTACTTCCTGTTCTGACAGTTCTTCGTCTGTACTTCCGATATATTGTCTCTTTTCATTGCCCGGTGTCTTCAGATGCCGGATCAAAATAAGCTCCATAAATCACTCCAAAAAAATCTATTTTATTTCATTTTCATTTCTATAATAAAGCATCTATCATAAAACATTTATATGCAATAACATTTCTAGAATAATGCAAGCACTGCCAGCATAAACAGTTCACATAACTGCAGGAAGTATCCGGCAAGATCTCCCGTAATACCTCCAAACTGTTTTCTGCTAAACTGATAATAATAAAAGAAAACAGCAAATCCGACAACTGCTGCTGCCACTCCGCATAATCCTGCTGTCAGATAGAATCCAACTCCGGCTGCCAATAGCCATATGATCAATACAATTCTTACATTTCTCTTCTGTGCACCGTCTTGAAATGTCCGAAGCAGTCCACTGTTCTTCGCTGCCTGAAACGTCACAACAGAAATTCCACTCAGCGAACGCGAGAACACAAACACGAGTGCTGTCGCAAACAGGCGTTCTATTCTCATTTCACTAAAAATCCCCACACACAGAAGGAAATAACAGCAAAGACTGATGATCGCAAATGCTCCCGTATGTGGGTCTTTCAGAATCTCCAGCTTCTTCTCCCGGTCTCCATAAGAACTTTTTGCGTCCATCGTATCTGCGAATCCATCCAGGTGAATCCCACCTGTTATAAAAACCGGAATCAAAGTCAATACAACTGCATAAAAGAAAGTTCCTTCTCCCTTCCATACTGTGATCAGATTCCCTGCAACTGCCTCTAGTACACCGATTATAACACCAACAAGAGGGAAAAAGCACATCGCATATCTCATATTTTTCTCATTCCAGTCAACCCGCGGCATCGGAATCTTAGAATACATTGCGATTGCAATGATCATTGCGTTCAATAACCACATTTTTCTTACTCCTCATCTTCACTTAAGTTCTTCATACTGCTCTACTTTAATCTCCTCAAAGGTACTCATCTTCCGATAAACATTCACACCCATCTCAAGAAGTGGAATTGCTGCAACTGCACCACTGCCTTCTCCAAGAGACATCTTCGCATCAATCAGATATGGAAGTTTCAGCTCTTCTAAGACCATTCGCCCCGCCGGTTCTCCAGAGCAATGTGATGCCAGGATATAATCCGCCGTCTCAGGAACCATACGCACTGCGCACAATGCTGCTGCAGAAGAGATGAACCCATCAATCAGAACCGGAATATGATAGATCGCACCTCCGAGAAATGCACCTGTCATTCCGGCAATATCAAGCCCTCCGACTTTGAACAAGACATCTAAAATATCTTCCTTGTCCGGCTGATTTTTCTCAATTGCCGTCTGGATTGCCTGAATCTTTCTGTTTAACCCTTCTGAACTAAGGCCTGCGCCTCTCCCTGTCACATTTTCTACACTTTCATCAAGCAGAACGGACACAACAGCACTGCTCGTCGTTGTATTTCCAATCCCCATCTCACCTGTTGCGATCAGATCATACCCTTGTTCTGCCAGCTCTTTGACCTTTCGTATGCCAATAAGAACGGCTTGTGCAGCCTGTTCTCTTGACATTGCAGGTTCCATCGCCATATTCTTTGTTCCGTACATCACTTTGTCTTTCGGATCTGTCACCGACGGAACATCTGTCACCATTCCAATATCGATTGGAAATAAATCCACTCCGGCGGTCTCTGCCATAATACATACGCTCGTCGCACATTTTGTAAAATTGTCCGCAACGATTGCTGTCACTTCCTGTCCGGTCTGGGTCACTCCTTCTGATACAACTCCATTATCCGCACAAAAGATCAGCAAGCCTTTCTTTTTAATCTCAAAATCCGCTTTTCTTCGAATTCCAGCCATCCGGATCACAGCATCTTCCAGTTTTCCTAAGCTAAACAGTGGTTTTGCAACTGTTTTCCATCGTCTTTTTGCCTGTTCTTCATAGGATTTCTCCACCGGTTTTATCATTTTGAATTTTTCAATCAATAATCTTTCATTTTCTTTCATCGACATCTTTTCATTTTTTGTCGTTTTTCTTTCATCATCTACCATTGTTATGTCTGCTTTTCTTATTATTTTCTTCTGATCTATAGTTTGTCTTTCTAACTTCACAAGCCAGTTTTTTTCGCATTTTCTAGCATCATTCTCCTATTTTATCATAATTTTTTTCATTCTGATATATAAAAAAGCAACGGAATCTGTCATATTTTCCTTGTAATTTTTCATTTTTTGACATTTTTCTTTTTTCTTCTTGCATTTTTAATATGAAATCTTTCATTTTTCCCAGTTCTTTGTTAAAAAATTTACGGGATTTTTATTGATTTTCTTCACATAATATGTATAATTAAAAAAGGATATGAAAAGCTTGCATGAGCAGCATTTTATTCTATCATTAGAAAGAAAGAGGTATATGTAAGATGGCAAAAATTGATTTAAGTAAGTATGGCATTACTGGAACAACAGAAGTCGTATACAACCCTTCCTACGAATTATTATTCGAAGAAGAGACAAAACCGGAGCTTGAAGGTTTTGAAAAAGGACAGGAAAGTGAACTCGGTGCTGTCAATGTTATGACAGGTGTTTACACAGGACGTTCTCCTAAAGATAAATTCATCGTTATGGATGAGAACTCCAAAGATACAGTTTGGTGGACATCTGATGAATACAAGAACGACAACCACCCAGCTACAGAAGAAGCTTGGGCAGCTGTTAAAGATATCGCAATCAAAGAGCTCTCTAACAAGAGACTTTTCGTTGTAGATGCATTCTGCGGTGCTAACAAAGATACTCGTATGGCAATCCGTTTTATCGTTGAAGTAGCTTGGCAGGCACATTTCGTAACAAATATGTTCATTCAGCCAACAGAGGAAGAACTTGAGAACTTCGAGCCAGATTTCGTTGTTTACAATGCTTCCAAAGCTAAAGTTGAGAACTACAAAGAGCTCGGACTTAACTCTGAGACAGCTGTACTTTTCAACATCACAAGCAAAGAGCAGGTTATCGTTAACACATGGTACGGCGGAGAGATGAAGAAAGGTATGTTCTCTATGATGAACTACTTCCTTCCACTTAAGGGAATTGCTTCCATGCACTGCTCAGCTAACACAGACCTCAACGGAGAGAACACAGCAATCTTCTTCGGTCTTTCAGGAACAGGTAAGACAACACTTTCCACAGATCCTAAGAGACTCCTCATCGGTGATGACGAGCACGGCTGGGATGACAACGGAGTATTCAACTTCGAGGGTGGATGCTACGCTAAGGTTATCAACCTTGACAAAGAGTCTGAGCCAGACATCTACAACGCAATCGTTCGTGACGCTCTTCTTGAGAACGTTACACTTGACGAGAACGGAAAGATCGACTTTAACGACAAGAGCGTAACAGAGAACACTCGTGTATCTTACCCGATCAACCACATTAAGAACATCGTTCGTCCAGTATCTTCTGCACCGGCAGCTAAGAATGTAATCTTCCTGTCTGCAGATGCTTTCGGAGTACTTCCTCCGGTATCTATCCTGACAGAGAATCAGACACAGTACTACTTCCTGTCTGGATTTACAGCAAAACTTGCTGGTACAGAGCGTGGAATTACAGAGCCTACACCAACATTCTCAGCTTGCTTCGGACAGGCATTCCTTGAGCTGCATCCTACAAAATATGCAGAGGAACTTGTTAAGAAGATGGAAGTTAGCGGAGCTAAGGCTTACCTTGTTAACACAGGATGGAACGGAACAGGAAAACGTATCTCCATTAAAGATACTCGTGGAATCATCGACGCTATCCTTAACGGAGCAATCAACAAAGCTCCTACAAAGACAATCCCATACTTCAACTTCGAAGTACCTACAGAGCTTGAGGGTGTTGACACAGGAATCCTTGATCCTCGTGACACATACGCTGACGCTGCTGAATGGGATGTTAAGGCAAAAGACCTTGCTCAGAGATTCATCAAGAACTTCGCTAAATACGAAGGAAATGAAGCTGGTAAAGCACTTGTTGCTGCAGGTCCTCAGCTGTAAGATTGTTCTTGTATTCCAAAATTCTGGGATTGATAGAATAAATATGTAAATAGAAGCTGTGAAAGATGAAATTACTTATCTTTCACAGCTTTTTTATATATTAGGAAAGTCCTTTCCTAATATGTAAAAAACGCTCCGCTCAGGATGCGCACTGCGGCGTACAAGGTAGGTGTCGCAAGCGACCGCCGCAGGCGCAAGAATGTGCCAAGGCACATTCTTTGTTCTTGTTGACTTCTTTTTCTAAAAGTGATATCATAATGATATCAAATAAATTTCATTTTATTTCCAGAGGAGGAATCACTATGAATGAAAAAATATTATCAAATAAGAAAAACGGAATGGGAATGCTTCTGCTCTTTTGTCTGCTCTATCTGATTGCAATAGCAGGATGCGTTCTGTCCGCAATCGCACTGGAACATGAGTTTGATGCTCCGCCGGTTATCGCTGGACTGGTTGTCAGCATTATCTGGCTGTGCATCGGATGGGTTCCATTTCTTGGATTGAAGGTGCTGAAACCACAGGAAGCTCTGGTTCTTACACTTTTTGGAAACTATATCGGTACACTGAAAGAAGCCGGATTCTATTTTGTCAATCCATTCTGTACCAGTGTAAACCCTGCTTCCAAGACAAAGTTGAGTCAGAGTGGAGATGTTGATAACAATTCCAAGAAGGGAGCAAATCTTTCCAGTCTCCTGGGTGTTTCTACAACAGGAACCACTGAAGAGTCTTCAAGCAAAAAGATTTCTCTCAAGGTTATGACACTGAACAACTCCCGTCAGAAGATCAATGACTGTCTCGGAAATCCGATTGAGATTGGTATTGCCGTAACATGGCGTGTCGTAGATACTGCGAAAGCTGTCTTTAATGTTGATAATTACAAAGAATATCTCTCACTTCAGTGTGATGGTGCTCTTCGTAATATTGTCCGCATCTATCCATATGACACTGCTCCTGATGTCGATACAACCGGTGACGGAAAGGCTGATGAGGGAAGTCTCCGTGGCTCCAGTGAGATTGTTGCAGCGCGAATCCGTGAAGAGATCCAGACGAAAGTGACAGACGCAGGGCTTGAGATCATCGAAGCAAGAATCACATATCTTGCTTATGCACCGGAAATCGCTGCTGTCATGCTCCAGCGTCAGCAGGCTTCCGCTATCATCGATGCAAGAAAGATGATCGTAGACGGAGCAGTCGGCATGGTTGAAATGGCTCTGGATCAATTAAGCGAGAAAGAAGTCGTAGAACTGGATGAAGAACGTAAGGCTGCTATGGTATCTAATCTACTTGTTGTTCTGTGTGGAAACCACGACACACAGCCGATCATTAATTCCGGAAGTCTGTACTAGAGATGGCTGAAAAAGATAATAAAAAGAAGCAGGTTCCTCTCCGTCTCTCCGCTAAACTGTATGACGCAATCGCAGCCTGGGCAGAAGATGATTTTCGTTCCGTAAACGGTCAGATTGAATATCTTCTGACTGAGTGCGTCAGGCAGCGGAAGAAAAATGGAAAATATGTTTCCGAACATTTGGACGAACCGATTGATCTGGATATTTCATAGAGCCTAAAAAAACAGCAGCAGATGTTATTATAACGACATCTGTTGCTGTTTCTCTTTGTTCTATTCTCTGTAACCACTTCTGCATTTTTCTACAAAACGCTCCGCAAATTCTTTACAAGATGGGTAATACAAATGCGGATATCCCGCCACGAGATTCTCTTCCAGATGCATGCATTCCCATTTTCTCTTTCCATCCGGCTTGACAGCAAGACAGTCACTTCCACTGTCTGTGCTATCCCAGTAATGAAACTCGTGTGCACGGATGTTTTCCCCCGGAAGAATCCAGCTGTCCGCTATACTCATCCGTTCTTTAAGCTCAGAAATCTGATCCTCATCAAGATTCCTTTGTAAATTCACATATCCAAATCGAACCAGTTTTCCTGTCGGAAAGGTTCTCCCTTTGATTCGCCCAACTAGTTTCCAGACATTTCCAGCGGTGTCTTCCATCTCTTCATGAAGATACATAAATCCGCCACACTCTGCCAGACATGGGATCTTATCATCCAATGCTCTTCTTATTGATTCAAGCATGCTCTGATTTTCTGCCAATTCTTTTCCATACAGTTCAGGATAACCGCCACCGAGAAGAATTCCTTTCACATTTTCAGGAAGTTTTTTATCATGAAGCGGACTGAATTCTATCACTTCACAGCCAAGGCTTTCTAATAGTTCAAGATTATCTTTGTAATAAAAACAGAAAGCTTCATCACGCGCCACTGCGATTCGAACTGGATCGTTCTTACTTTTTAAATTTCCAACCTTCTCCGATTCTTCTGAAACTTCTGCTTTCCATACTGCTGCTTCACCGGCAATCTTTTCCAGCAATTCAAGATCCACTGTTTTTGCCAGAATTTCTCCCGCCTGTCTTACCTTCTCCTGCAGATTTTCCATTTCCTTCGGTGTTACAAGTCCCAGATGACGGCTTTCCAGATGAAAAGCTTCATTTTCCGGCATGTAACCGACAATTTTAATCTCGTCATGCCCGATTCTCGCCAGTTCATTCTCCAACATTTCTTTTAATCTTGGATATAGCATTGCGGATACTCTGTTTAATAGAATTCCACGAATATTGCTATCCGGACGAAATTCAACAATTCCTTTCACCGTAGCTACAAGTGTCATTGCTGCACCTCTCGCATTAATCACAAGGATCACTGGCAATCCTAGCGTCTGTGCGACATCATAAGAACTTCCTTTTACAGAATCAAGTGACATTCCGTCATAGAACCCCATAACGCCTTCGGTTATAGTAATATCCGCATCTTTCGTATGCTTTAGGTATCCCTCTTTCAAAATGTCTTCTTCCGAGAAGAACAGATCCAGATTCTTAGAATCAACGCCAAGAACCTCCCTGTGGAACATTGGATCTATATAATCCGGGCCGCATTTACACGCATATACACGCTTTCCCTCTTGCTTAAACGCAGACATCAGGCCACAGGCTGCAGCTGTCTTTCCACTATTACTGGAAACAGCAGACAACAAAAACCCTGGATTTTTTTTCTGATTTTTATTATTGCAAGCATTCTCTTTCATTTTTCTCATGATTCTCCTGTCTGTTTGTTTCCTTTTCTCTCATCTTATACCTATCCAGGCCTTCTTCCACCTGCGGAAATAATATAAACCGGATTCTGTCCCATCATCATATGATATCTTCCAAGAACCTTTGATCTTGCTGCACTCACTTGCAGAATCTCCGCATCTGGGAGAACCCCTTCGTCCACAAGCCCCATCACTTCACTTACGGTCTCAAGAGAAATTGCATTAATCACGATTCGCACATCCGGATTTTTCCTCTGAAGTAATTGGACAATCTCTCGTAAGTTTCCCGAACTCCCGCCGATAAATGCATGTGTCGGTGTTTCCAATTCCTCTAATGCCTGTGGCGCAAGCCCTTCTATGATTCGCACTCCGTCTGTCCTAAATTTCTTCCGATTCTGATCGATCAGTTTCACTCCTTCCGGATTCTTCTCAATCGCATACACACGGATCTGCTCACCTGCACGCGCGATTTCTATAGAAACAGAACCTGTTCCGGCGCCGATATCATACACTATCGCATCTTCCGTTAGTTCAAGCTCTGCTATACTGACAGAACGTACTTCCGACTTCGTCATTGGCACCTTTCCTCTGAGAAATTCTTCATCTTTCAGATGCATACCGGCCGCCTTACAATACGATGGATTTTCTACAAGAACTGCGCAAAGTCCTTCAAAATCTTCTGCCTTCATCTCGTACAATTTGCCCGAAAGTATCTTTTCTTCCTCATAAGACATCTGACATCCCACATGAACCTGCACGTCCCCTAAGCCATACTCTAGTAATGTCTCATAGAAATGACGCCCCGTGTCTTTTCCTCCGAGAAGCAGAAAGGTCTTCGAATGTCTGTGAATCGTCTGTACAAAATTCATGTCTTTTCCATGAAGACTCAGGATTTTTGCATCTTCCCATGAAACACCGACTTTTGATGCAAGATAAGAAAGTGAGGAAATTCCGGGGAGGATTTTTATTTTCTTTTCCTCAACAAGGCTCAATTTTTCCAGCAACTGATTCCGCAAATTCTTCGCTCCACTATAAAATCCTGTATCTCCGGAAAGAAGAATTACAATTTGCTTATACTCTTTGTGTTTCTGAAGATAAGATATGATCTTTTCCGTTCTATATTCTTGATACTTGGTGCATTCTCTTGTACACTTTTCCTCAGAATTTCTAAGCTTGATTGCACAAGCAAGCATTCGTTCTGCTCCAATCAGGCAATCAGCCTCTTCTATCAATTTTCTAACTTCTGCCGTAATTAATTCTTTAGATCCCATTCCTATTCCCGCAAGGATAATTTGTCGTGATTCCATTTCATCTCCCACTATATAACTATTTTTCCCTTGATTCTTTTGGTTTCTATCTGCTATAATAAAATCTAGAAACGGGTTTTTACCACACTTCTTGTTGTGGCCTGCCCGTTTCTTTTTTCTTATAACAGTTTATACCCCCTCGGTGTCACCATCCGCCCATTCAGTTCCATCGTTCTTGAATTTCCAATAAACACTGTTGTAAACATATCCACCTTTGTATCTCTAAGTTCTTTCAATGACAGAATCTGATAAGTTTCTCCTTCACGTCCGATATTCTTCACATAACCGCAGATATTTCCCACATCTCTGTACTGAAGCAGTATATCACAGGCTTTCTGCAGATAATCTGCGCGCTTCTTACTTGACGGATTGTAAAGGCAGATGACAAAATCAGCCATTCCTGCCGCATGTAGACGCTTCTCAATCGTCTCCCACGGTGTCAGAAGGTCACTTAAACTGATTACTGCAAAGTCATGCATGAGCGGCGCTCCAAGAACAGCTGCACCTCCTGATGCCGCTGTAATTCCCGGAACAACTTCTATCTGAATCTCAGGGTATTCTTTTCCTATCTCGAAGATCAATCCTGCCATTCCATAGACTCCGGCGTCTCCGCTACAGATCATTGCAACGTCCTGACCTTTTTCTGCTTCTTCAAAAGCCATTCTGCAGCGTTCCGGTTCTTTCCGCATCGGAGTGCTCAAAAATATCTTATCAGGAAACTGCTCTTTCACAAGATCAATATAAACATTGTAACCGATCAAAACAGGGCAATGCTCCAATACTTTCTGTGCACGCACTGTCATCTGCTCTTCTGCTCCCGGTCCGATTCCTACTACATATACTGTACTCATTTGCTCTGCCCCTCTGCTTCCTGTCTCATCTCTTTGCTTTGATTCTCTCCGGTTTGTCCTAATTCCTTCTTAGAACAGGATGCTTGTCTGAATTCTGTCGTAAATGTCGGATCATAAAGCTTTGATCTCTCATAAGTCCCGTCAAGCACTTCTCCGACTACGATCAGCGCTGTCTTGGTGACATCCGCCTCGCGTGCAGTCTGCTCCAGCGTTCCTACCGTACAACGAAGTACTTTCTGTTCCGGCCAGGTCGCTTTATAAACAATCGCTGCCGGTGTATCTTCGCTGTATCCGCCTTCGATCAATTCTGCTGAAAGTTCCTTTAACAGTCCTGTGCTCAAGAATAAAACCATCGTCGCCTGATGTGCCGCAAAGCTTCTAACGGATTCTTTCTCCGGCACCGGCGTTCTTCCAGCCATTCTCGTAATTACAACTGACTGGGAGATTCCCGGAAGTGTGTACTCCGCTTCCAGTGCTGCCGCAGCTCCGCAAAATGAACTGACACCCGGACAATCTTCATATGGTATCTCAAGTTTCTTCAGTTCATCCATCTGCTCTCGGATCGCACCATAAAGGCAAGGATCTCCTGTATGCAGACGTACGATTTCTTTTCCGTCCCCATGGCCCTTCACCATCACTTCTAATACTTCTTCCAATGTCATCTTTGCACTATTATATATCTCACACTTTTCTTTACACAGTTTAAGTAATCCCGGGTTCACAAGAGAACCCGCATAGATCACGATGTCTGCTTCTTTCAAAAGTCTTTGCCCTCTTACTGTGATCAGATCTTCTGCTCCCGGACCTGCTCCTACAAATGTAATCATAATTCTTCCTGCCTTTTCTATCTTTTCCTATCTTTTACAATTAGAAGGGAATAGTATCCCGCATCTTCCGAAATCTCTTCCACTGACCGGACAATACGTTCGTCGTCCATTCCACAGTTTTCTACAAGACAGATATCCTGACTGCTCCCCTGTAAAAATTCTTTTATCTGTCCCATCTTTTTCCCGGTCTTCATCAAAATCTTTGTTCCCGATAACTGCAGACCTTCTCCTGCCTCATAAGAGCCCGGTAAAATATGGATCTGATCTTCCTGCTCTCCAAGTGGCTGATTCAGTCTTGCAGCTGCTGCACAAAAAGATGGGATTCCTGAAACTGTCTCAACCTGATAACCATCCTGTTCAATCATCTGCTCTATATACATACATGTAGAATAAAACGTTGGATCTCCCAGCGTCAGGAATGCCAGATTCCATCCTTTCTCAAGAAACTGCTCTATCACTTCTGCTCCCCGTGCATGAATCTTTCTCAGCTTTTCCTTATCTTTGATCATTGGCATTGGGAGAAAGAGAATCTGCTTTTCCTTAAGCTCTGAAACTGTCTGCACTGCAATCTGATAAGCTGTACAGCTTTCTAAATATCCTGCTGCTCTGTTTTCCATCTCATTTTGTTCTAGCAGTAGTGGCTCTGTCAATTCTCTATTTGAAACCGGAAGTACTATTACATCACAGTCCCTGATTGTTCGAACTGCTTTCAATGTCATCAGTTCCGGATCTCCCGGTCCCACTCCGATTCCATAAAATTTTCCTGCTTGTTTCATCTATTCTCCTGTATCTTCTTTAACAACTCATCCGCATTTTCTGACTTTCCAAGAATTCCATCCTCTGTTGAAAATAAAATCACACCGATTTCCAATTCTTCTCCTGCTCTGTTCTTCAAGAAGAATTCAATACGTTTCATCACACTTTCCATCACCGGCTCAATCAACTTCTCCCTTCGCAGTATTTCCATTGCTTCCGTTGTATTGATACAATCCATGATTTCACGCACAACTACTGCATCCGCGCCATTCATAGCCGCGTGCACACCAAGCACTTCCATTCGACAATCTGCCTGTCTGGAATGCGTATTCATCACTCCTGCGGCCAGCTTGATAAACTTACCAATATGCCCGATCAAGAGAATACCTTTCATTCCAAGAAGCTTTGCATCCTCAATTGTCTCACCGACATAATTACTGCATTTTACTGAAAATGCGGTGTCCACATGCAGCTTTTTCCGTAAGAAGTCCATCCCATAATTTCCCGGGACAACATAACACCAATCTGTTCCATTTTCTTTGAGCATCTTCATTTCCAGATAAATCGTATCCGTCAGTGCCTTCTCACTCATTGGTTCCACGATACCTGTTGTTCCTAAGATTGAGATTCCTCCCTCAATCCCCAGTCTTGGATTAAATGTCTTCTTCGCAACCTCTGCCCCTTCCGGCACGGATAGGCGCACTTGCAGATTTCCCGTATATTCATACTTCCTGCAAACTTCTTCCACTGCTTCACAGATCATTCTCCGCGGTACTTTGTTGATTGCTGCCTGATCGATTTTCTGTTCCAGTCCAGGCTTCGTTACTCGGCCGATTCCTATACCACCATCCAGATTGATTTTCTCGGAAAGATCCACACTATTCTCCGAATTTATTTTACTCTTCTTCTCTACCTTTTGAACTGTTGCATAAACAAGTATTCCATTCGTCACATCCGGATCGTCTCCACTGTATTTTCGCACTGCACATGAAACTTCTGACTTCTTACGCATGATCTCTTCCAACTCAAGATACAGTTCAATGCCCTTCGGCGTCAGCAGTCTCACCTGGCGAATCTCTTCTCCCGACAATAACATCTCTGCTGCCGCTTTTGCCGCCGCTGCCGCACAACTTCCGGTCGTATATCCCATCTGAAGTCCCGATCTTGTTCTTCCGATTTCCTTCATCAATATTCAATCCCTTTTCTCGCGTAGATTCCCTGATCAAACGGATGCTTCACTTTCTTGATTTCTGACACATAATCTGCCAGTTCTACAAGCTTTTCATCCGGATTTCGTCCAGTCAATACAATCTCCAGTTCTTTTGGTTTCTTCTCCAGGAACTCGATTGCTTCCTCCTTCGGAATCAAATCATACTTATACGCTGCCATAAACTCATCGATTACAAGCACATCATATCTTCCGGTAAGAATCTCCAGTTCAATCGCTCTCCATAACCGCAGATAAGTTTCCCTTACTTCCTGCTTTTTCTCTTCGGAAAGATTTTTAAAAAAGCCATAAGACTTTTCAAGATGAAGTACTTTAATCTGAGAAATATCATCGAGAATCGCCAGTTCTCCGGAAGATTCATTTTTTAAAAACCGGGTAAATAAAACCTTAAGTCCACTTCCTGCAGCACGTACTGCAAGTCCGATTGCCGCTGATGTTTTCCCTTTTCCATCTCCACAATAAATGTGTATCAATCCCTGTTCCATTTTCTCATCTCCTGTTCTGCTTCCTCTACCGACAAGCCTTCTTCTATCGGCCTTCCAATTACGAGAAGAACTGCACCTGCCTGCTCTGCTGCTTCAAGCTTTTCTGCAAATCCTCCATTCTTTCCGGATTCTTTTGTTACGAAATATTTTGCCTCTGTCTGATGAAGAAGTGCAAGATTCATTTCCCTGGAAAACGGGCCTTGCATTGCAATCAGATGCTTCCCTGAAAATCCGAGATCTATGCTCTGCATCACTGAAGGAAGTACGGAAAGTACTCTTACATAGCACCGCTCTTTATAATTTGTCAAACGAGTATATTTATCCAGTTCTTTACTGCCTGTTGTTATCAGTATATTTCCCTGCGTCTGCTCGAGATAGTCCACGGCCTCTTCCACGCTATTCACACAGACTGCAGAACTGTCACTCTTAGTAATCGCATTTGTTCTTTCATAAGCAAATTTTTCTGACCTGACTGCCTTTGCTTCTGTCAAAAAATCTCTTAAACATCGTAAATACTCTATTCCGCTGTTTTTACATGCCCGCTGTATATTTTCCGTCACTATAACTGCAAACGGATGCGTCGCATCTATGACAAGCCCCACCTGCTCTTTTTCAAAGAATGCTTCCATCTCCTGCTGATCCATACGTCCGTGGATCACTCGAAGTTCTGATTTCTTATGCTTCTCTTTTCGCAACTGCAGATCATTTCCCAATAGTTCTTCCCCATATTCTGTCGCAGCACTTACGATACAGGGAATTCCTTTTTTAACGGCGTATTCTGCCAGCTGTCGTCCCTCTGTCGTACCGGCAAAAATAAGAATATTTTTCTTCATCAAATCACCCACATTTACATTTATTTAATAAACTTATCGATTGCCTCGTCAAGAGCACGGATTGTCTCCATATCATTCTGCTCAATAGCTTCCACAATACAATGATCCAGATGATTCTTTAAAATCACTTTTCCTGTATTATTGATTGCAGAACGAACCGCCGCAAGCTGGATCAGCACTTCACTGCAATCCTCATCACGTTCCACCATTCGCTTCACAGCTTCAAGATGTCCAATTGCCCTGGACAGACGATTCATAACCTTCTTCTTCTCTTCTGCACTATGTACATGGCGATGAACATGACCTGCTCCTTTATGATCATGATGATGTACATGTGACTCTGCCACCCCATCTCCGTTATGATGCACGTGGGTATATTCTGTTCCGTCCTCACGGAAATGCGTATGCTCTTTCATAATCATCCATCGAACCCTTTCTTTTTACTCTGTCACTGATTATAAAGCAAAAACACGTTTTCTTCAACTTGTTCCGCATAAGTTACTTACTGTTCATACTGTGTGCGACCGGCAACCACAAAATTTTCTCTTGCATTTTTCCAAAAGCCGTGATATCTTAATATGCAAGACAAAGACGTCTGACAGAAAGGTAAGAGATTGCCTTTCTATCAGGCGTCTTTTTTGCATTATCAGATGAATTGGGAGGATTTAGAAAATGAACACCGGAAACACTGCTTTTATGATGATCTGCACTGCGCTTGTCTTCTTTATGACACCGGGACTTGCCTTCTTCTATGGCGGTCTTGTGCGGAGAAAAAATGTATGTAACACAATGATGGCCTGCGTTGCGATCATGGGACTATCTGTTCTTCTTTGGACCATGTTTGGCTATTCTCTTTCTTTTGGCGGCAATCACGCCGAAATTATCGGAGATTTCCGCTGGGCTTTTTTAAATGATGTCGGCTGGGAAGCCGGTCCGTATGCGGATACCATTCCGCATCTTGTATTTGCTGCATTCCAGATGATGTTTGCCATGATTACTCCGGCACTGATCACCGGTGCTGTAGTCGGAAGGATGAGATTTAAGGCATTATTCGCATTTATTGCACTGTGGTCTTTCCTCGTTTACTATCCGATGGCTCATATGGTCTGGGGAGAGGGAGGATTCCTTGCAGCAATCGGCTCCGTTGACTTTGCAGGCGGAAATGTGGTACACATCAGTTCCGGTGTCAGCGCCCTGGTTCTCGCAACATATCTTGGCAGAAGAAAAGGATACGAAAAAACATCTTACCGTATCCATAATATTCCTTTTGTTGTGCTTGGAGCTTCCCTGCTCTGGTTCGGATGGTTTGGATTCAATGCAGGAAGTGCTCTGGCGGCAGATGGACTTGCAGCTCATGCATTTATGACAAGTGCAATTTCTTCCGCAGCTGCTCTCGTATCCTGGATGCTGATCGATGTGATCAAAGACGGGAAGCCTACTCTGGTCGGTGCTTCTACCGGGCTGGTTGTCGGACTGGTTGCTATTACACCGGGAGCAGGATTTGTTCCGATCTGGTCTTCCTATATCATCGGTGCACTGGTCAGCCCGATCTGCTACTTTACAATGAACTTCATTAAGCATAAACTGAAAATAGATGATGCACTGGACGCATTTGGCTGCCATGGAATCGGCGGTGTATGGGGTGGAATTGCAACCGGACTTTTTGCAAAAACTTCTATTAACTCTGTTGCAAGATGGGACGGGCTGGTCTTCGGTAATGTTCATCTCTTCGTTGCACAGGTATTAAGCATTATCATCACTGCGGCTGTTGCAGTTGTCGGTACTCTGATCTGCATTGGAATTATCCGTATCTTCACTCCACTGCGCGTAGATCAGAAGGAAGAAGCTCTTGGACTGGATATCTCCCAACATGGTGAAAATGCATATCCGTCCTTCAACGGATTCGACTAAGATAATCTGTCCAAAATTTATATATCCATTAATACAGGAGGATTTTTAAAATGATGATTAAAGTAGAAGCTATCGTTCGGGAAGAGAAATTTGAGGATGTCAAGGCTGCCTTAAATGAAATAGAAGTCAATGGTATCACTGTCTCCCAGGTCATGGGATGTGGTGCACAGCGAGGTTATAAGGAGATTGTCCGTGGTTCTGAGATTGAGATTTTCATGCAGCCGAAAATCAAATTTGAAATTGTTGTCTCTTCCGAAGAATGGGAGAAAAAAACAATCGAAGCAATCCAGAAAGCTGCCTATACCGGTGAAGTCGGTGATGGTAAGATCTTCAGCTATGAAATCCGGAGTGCCATGAAGATCCGCACTCGTGAGACAGGATATGATGCACTCCAGTCAAAAGAACAGATACTTTAGTAGAAAAAAAGTTCCAGAATGTCGGAAGATTCTGGAACTTTCTTTCGTTTTAAAATTGAAGTGTTACTTCTGTCTCTGTCAATGCCACCGTCATCTGCTCTCTTATGCACTTGGGACACAGCAGTTCTCCGTCAGCATCTGCTGTCCGTGCGGCTCTCTCACACACATTGTCAACACCTGTCACCTGTTTCACAAACCGTGATGTAGCTGATACCTCTGTAATCTTCTCTAACTGTTCTGCCGGATAAGTTGCAAACGGTACTTTATATTTCTGCGCATAGGCCAAAATCGCAGGTTCTTCTTTCTTAAGATCGATCGATGCAAGCTGTTTTAACTGCGTAGGTTCAAGTCCATACCCTTCCAGAACATCGTTTAGACCCTTTTCAAAAAGTTCTTTTGAAATCTGTTTTCTACAGCCTACTCCTGCCGTGATATTGATTGGATACAAAAGGAGAATGCATGGCTTACGCTCACATCCACATACGTTATTCCTGACATCTCCCCACAGAGAACCCGCTAGGGATTCCACGAACTGTCTCCCTTCTTCTGCGGTCTTTGTGATCACGATCACAGGATGTTCCTCTGCAAAGGAGTACAATTCTTCCTGTGAACCACATAGTATAAGTTCTTTTAAACAGCTTTTCTGAAAATCTTCCTGTTCAAATACCAGTCCTTCACCGATCCACAGACCGACCTGCTTTCCATCCAGCACTGCAGCTGATATCTGCTTCGCTGCTTCGCGCTCTGTAAAATACAGGTGATTCTTCTTTGCAAAAACATCTACTGCAAATTTTCCCTGAACATCTGTCGCTGTTGTCTGTACCGGAACTGCGCCGGTCCATACTGCAAGCTGATTGGAAAGTTCCACCGCACCCCCGAGATGTCCTGACAGCAGTGGGATCACATACCCTGCTTTTTCATCCATGACTACGACCGCTGAATCAGTGAATTTATCCTTTACATAAGGCGCAATATATCTCACTGCGATTCCAACTGCACCAATAAAAAGGAAGGATGTCTCTCCCCATCCTTCCCTGATCAGCTCTTTTGGATTGTCCGGAAACGGAAGAATGTCAGCGAATGCATATCCGGCAGGTGCATAGTTCTGACACGTAATTCCTTCGTTCCGGAACTGACTTCCAATTCTCTCACCAAGTCTTGTTCCTGCCTGTGTAAAACTTAATATAATAACCTTCACGTTCCATTCTCCCTTAATTCCTTGAAACTATTCTTCTGTCTCTTCTTTCACAGACTCTTCTACTGCATCCACTGCTTCTTCTGCGGCCTCAGTAACCGCCTCAACTGCTGCTTCCGCAGCCTCTGCAACGCTCTCTTCTGCTTCCTCTGCCTCTTCTCTTACTTCCTGAGCCAGATCATCCGCTTCAAAAATATCTTCTTCCTCTGCTACAGGTGATCCGCAGTATGGGCAGAAAGCCATATCTTTCGCAACCATCTTACCACACCGTGTACACTCACACGCACCTTTGAGCCCTTCAATCTTATTCTCATACTCTTCCATGCTTTCCTTGCGGCTTGCAATTGCCTCGCACAGTCCCTTGGAAGCCTCATCCAGTTCTTCTCCATTCTCAAATCTATCATAAATACTCTGACCAAGTTCCATCAGATCTTCTGCATTTCCTCTTGCAAGCTCTCTGATCTGTGCTTTTAATTTCTGTATCTCAATCGCGTCTCCTGCCTTTGCTGTCACTGCCTCTGCTGTCTCGCTCAGACGTTTTCCTAAATCTTCAAAAAAATCTTTCATACTGAAATCTCCCTTCTTATCATTGCTGTATCATCTCAACCACCAGAAAGGTGATCTACAATTTCTCTTGGTCTTATTATATCGTATTCTTCCAGTTTTTGAAGTCATTTTCTATTATTTTTAGACTAATTTCATAAATAGAATCCTTCTTGCATATCCTTTCTACAACTCAACTCAGGAGTCATCTTATGAATGATCTTGAAACTTGCAGGGAACAGATACTCTCCGAAGATACACGCGACTTCATCAGTAATCCGCTGCGTACTCCACTGTTCAATGAACTTCTGAAAAAAGATCCATGCATCCAGGATGCCGGGCTTGGATATCAGTGCATTTACTTTTCCAAAGAACTTGTAGAGCCAATCTCTCTGGCGCGTTTTTCTTACAATTCCATTCCGAATTGTTTTGCTCCTGTCGCTATGGAAACATTGAACCAGACCGGCATCCTTCCTGTGCAGAACTATCCGGCACTTCAATTAAAAGGAAAAGGCGTTCTGATTGGATTTCTTGACAGCGGGATTGACTATCAAAACAAAGTTTTCCGCAATCTGGACGGTACCACGCGAATTGCGGCACTTTGGGATCAAACTATTCAAAGCGGAACTCCACCCAGAGACTTCTTCTACGGAAGTGAATACCGTAAGGAAGAGATTGATCTGGCACTTTCTTCTGATTCCCCACTGTCACAGGTCCCTTCTGTCGATATCGACGGACATGGAACTTATATTGCCAGTCTCGCTGCCGGAAATGCTGACGCTGACGAACAGTTTCTGGGAGCCGCTCCGGAATCTACTCTCGCTGTTGTCAAATTAAAACAAGCGAAGCAATATCTGCGGGATTATTACTGCATCACGGAAACAGCCGTCTGCTATCAGGAAACAGATCTGATCCTTGGATTAAAATATCTGAATGATCTGGCAGATGAACTGGGGCTTCCACTTGTCATGTGTATCACTATAGGCTCTAATCTTGGCGGTCATGTCGGCACGCTTCCGCTTCCCGCATTACTTGGCAGCTACAGTCTGATGCCCGACCGGATTGCTGTGGTCGGCACGGGAAATGAAGCAGACAAACGTCATCATTATTTCAATACGATCCAGTCAGAAAATGACCGTAAAACTGTAGAGATCCGGGTTGGTGAAAATGTATCCGGTTTCACTTTGGAACTTTGGGTACTGATCCCCAATCTCTTCTCAATTTCAATTATTTCACCGTCCGGGGAAAATACATCCAAAATTCCATTTCATGTAGGCACAAGCGCAGACATTGATTTTCTCTTTGAAAAGACCCGCGTCTCTGTTGACTACCGGCTTCTGGTCGAAAAAGCAAACTCTGAACTCATCTTCTTCCGTTTCCGTACCCCGGCAGAAGGCATCTGGAAAATCATCGTAGAACCGACCCGCCTGATTAATGGTGATTTCCATATCTGGCTTCCTGTCACAGAATTTTTAGACGGAGAAGTCTATTTCCTTGAATCAGATCCTTACACGACTCTTACAAACCCGGCCAATGCCCCTAGTCCTCTGACGGTCTCCTATTACGACGGCAGCAATGGTGCAGTCGCCCAGGCATCCGGACGTGGCTATACAAGAACAAGATTTGAAAATCCTTCCATCACTGCTCCCGGGATTAATATCAAAGGAGCTCTTCCAGGAGACCGTTTTGCCGTGCGCAGCGGCTCCTGCGCCGCAGCCGCTATCACCGCCGGGGCAGTCGCACTTATGTTAGAATGGCAGCTCTATGAACGCAAAATGCCCGGCATCGACGTATTCCAGATCAAAAGCCTTCTTATTCTTGGAGCCATCCGACCAGACAGTATGGAATACCCTAACCGTGAATGGGGATACGGACAATTAAACCTCTATAACACATTTGAGGTCATGAGACAGCTTTAACTGTCCCATGACCTCAAAGTTTCTACAATATCTTTTATCGATTCTTTTCTCTTTTGTTCTATCTGTTATCTTCTCGATTCTCATAGTAGCTTGTAACCTTCTTAGCATCTTCTACCTGTGTTGACGGTCCTGTTCCAGGAGCGAACACTACTTTCAGAAGAATCGGTGTGATGACTGTTGTAATAACAACCACTACGATAACCGGTCCTAAAATGGAAGAACTCATAAGTCCGAGTGCGGAACCTTTACTTGCTACGATCAAGGCAACCTCACCACGAGAGATCATTCCCACTCCGATTCGTTTCGCCTGATAATTCTTGTAACCACAAATCTTTGCACCAAGTCCACAGCCGACTATCTTAGTAAGAACTGCCACAACTGTAAGAGCAACTGCGAACATAATGATGGATACTGACATCTGTGGAAGGTTTACCTTCAGACCGATACTTGCGAAAAATACCGGTGACAGAAGCAGGTAAGACAACGTATCAAACTTAGACTCCAGATAAGTAGATCTCTGTACGTTGGAAATAATTAATCCTGCGATATATGCACCTGTAATATCTGCAACACCGAAAACTTCTTCTGCGATAAATGCCATAATCAGGCAGAATACAAATGCAATAATCGTATGACGATGCAGTTCCTTCTCAGCTCCGTCAACCCATTTCTTATACATCTTATAGAAAACAAATCCTACAACACCTGAAAATACGAAGAATCCCACGATTTTAATCAGAACCATTCCAATCTTTACAGAATCATCTGCAAGACTTGTAACGATTGTCAATGCGATAATACCGAGAACATCATCAATGATCGCAGCACCAAGGATTGCATTTCCTGAACGGCTCTTCAATGCTCCTAATTCTTTCAATGTCTCTACTGTAATACTTACAGACGTTGCTGTGAGTACAACTCCAATAAAGACATTCTGAAGAACTACAGGGGATGACAGGTTACTTCCTGCCATGCTTGGACGGTTAAAGAACCAGGCAACACCATAACCTCCGATCAGTGGAACGATCACACCACAAAGAGCAATAATAAAAGAAGCTTTTCCACTTGCTTTCAGCTCTTTGATATCCGTCTCCATACCTGCAGTAAACATCAGAACAATAACTCCGATTTCTGCAACTTCATGGATAAATGAAGTCTCTGACAGAATTCCAAATCCTGCCGGTCCGAGGATCAATCCCGCCAGAAGTGCGCCAACAACCTGCGGCATCTGTACTCGTCTTGTTAATAGTCCAAGTAATTTTGTAGATATAAGAATAATTGCTAAATCCAGTAAGTATCTGTATGTGTCCATTTTTCTCTCTTCCTTTTTGTGATTTTTTTAAACTAATTCCCCAATCAGTTTTTAGATTTTTGAACAAAACTTCTCTTTCTAAAATCTCACTTTATCCATCTAATCTCGGTACTGCCTGGCCTCTCAACTGAATAACCGGTCCGCCGGTACCTTCTATATAAGCTCTTGTAATTGTTACTTCTCCAATATTATCATCTTTCGGAATCTCATACATAATATCCAGCATAAATTCCTCAATGATCGCACGCAGTGCTCTGGCTCCGGTATCTTTTTCCATTGCCTTTTCTGCAATTGCTTCTAATGCGCTGTCATCAAACTCAAGCTTCACTTCGTCTAATGCCAGCAGCTTCTGATACTGTTTTAAAATTGCATTTTTCGGCTCTTTTAAGATCTTGACAAGCATCTCTTTGTCGAGTCCCTTTAATGTAAATACAATCGGAAGACGTCCTAAGAACTCCGGGATCATACCGAATTTTCTTAAGTCCTCAATTGTCACCTTAGAGAGCAGCTCTTCATCATGCTCGACTGTATCTTTCAGTTCTGCATTGAATCCCATCGACGTTTTCTTCTGCAGACGCTCTTTGATAATGTCTTCAAGATCCGGGAATGCACCTCCACAGATAAACAGAATATTTTTTGTATTCACTGTTGTCAGTGGAACCATTGCATTCTTGCTGTTCGCGCCTACCGGAACTTCAACTTCACTTCCCTCTAAGAGTTTGAGCATTCCCTGCTGCACAGATTCACCACTCACATCTCTCTGACTGGAAGTTTTTTTCTTGGCAATCTTATCGATCTCATCAATAAAAATAATTCCCTGTTCCGCACGCTCAACATCGTTGTCTGCTGCTGCAAGAAGCTTGGAAACAACACTTTCGATGTCATCACCGATATATCCTGCCTCTGTAAGAGATGTTGCATCTGTGATCGCCAACGGCACATCTAAAAGCTTCGCCAGTGTCTTAACCAGATATGTTTTACCACATCCTGTAGGCCCAATCATGAGCATATTTGATTTCTCTATCTCAATCTCATCCATTGTTCCTGTTGCTACACGTTTGTAATGATTATAAACTGCAACGGAGATTGCTTTCTTTGCATACTCCTGTCCAACGATATATTCATCCAGACGTGCTTTGATCTTATGTGGTGCCGGAATCTTTTTAATATCCAGCTGTTTGAATTCTTTCGGCTCTTTCTTTTTCTTTTTGATTTTCTGTGCTTTCGGTTGCAGATTATCAAGATCAGAAAGATTCATAAAGTGTACCCCCGGAATGTTCATCATGCTGCTTAGATCCATAGAACTATTGTTCATCATATCGAAGCTTCTCTGCATACAATCCGGACATACTGCGATATTATTCGGAAGCTCAACCATCTTCCCAGTCACACTCTCCGGGCGATGACAAATAAAACATATTCTCTCATATCCGTCATCATCTTTTTCAGAATGGTCAGAAGTTGTCACTTCTTTTTTTTCTTCTTCCCTGCCAGTGTCCTGTCTGTTGTCTTCCTTGTTTGTCTCTTCTTCATCTACAATGATAAAATCATTTTCTGACATAGGTTGTCCCTTTCTATCGTATGAACATCGCATCCCCAAAACTGAAGAAACGATATCTTTCTTTTACTGCCTCCTCATACGCTGCCATCACATGCTCTTTTCCGGCTAATGCAGAAACAAGCATGATCAGTGTAGATTCCGGCAGATGGAAGTTCGTGATCAACGCATCCAGAATCTTGAACTGATATCCCGGATAGATAAAGATTTCTGTCCAACCACTGCATTCTTTTAATCTTCCATTCTCATCGGCAGCGGATTCGATTGTTCTGCAGCTTGTTGTTCCGACACAGATGACACGATGTCCTGCTTCTTTTGCATGGTTGATCTTCTGTGCAGACTCTTCAGTAATCATATAAAATTCTGAATGCATATGGTGATGCTCCACATCATCTACCTTCACCGGACGGAACGTTCCAAGTCCGACATGAAGTGTAACCGGTGCGATCTCCACACCTTTCGCGCGAATCTCTTCCAAAAGCTCCGGTGTGAAATGAAGTCCGGCCGTCGGTGCTGCCGCAGAACCTGAGTGTACCGCATAGACAGTATTATATCTGTCCTTATCCTGAAGCTGATGTGTAATATACGGTGGAAGCGGCATCTGTCCTAACTGGTCCAGAATCTCCTCGAAGATTCCTTCGTATTCAAAATGGATCAGACGATTTCCTTCCTCCACTACATCCATAACTTCTCCGACAAGCAGGCCGTCTCCAAAGCTGATTCTTGCTCCCGGTCTTGCCTTTTTTCCAGGCTTTACCAATGTCTCCCAGACATCATCTGCTCCTCGTTTTAAAAGAAGCACTTCTATCTTTGCTCCGGTGTCTTCCTTGGCTCCGATCAGTCTGGCCGGAATTACTTTCGTATCATTGATAACCAGACAATCTCCTGGATTCAGTTCATCGATAATCTCACGAAATACATGATGCTCTGTCTTCCCTGTCTCTTTATCAAGTATCATAAGGCGGGAGGAAGAGCGGTCCTCCAAAGGATCCTGTGCGATCAGTTCCTCCGGAAGATCATAATAAAAATCACTTGTTTTCAATGCTCTTACCCTCTCTTCTTACTTTCTCAACTCAATACCAAGTTCTTCCAGACCGGAAAGAATGCGATCCATTGCTGCTGTGATCTCAGCTTCTTCCAGTGTCTTATCCTTTGCACGGAATACGATAGAATAAGCAACTGACTTGAATCCTGCTTTGATCTGAGCACCTTCATAGATGTCAAACAGGTTAAAGCTCTCTAAATGAGCGCCGCCCTTTTTCTCAATCACATCTTCAATCTGTCCGACAAGGATTTCTTTCGGAACAACCATACTGATATCTCTTGTCACTGCAGGATATTTTGCAATTCCTGTGTATTTTCTGTCAAATGTAGCATATGGGATGATTTCAGGCATATCCAGAACTGCAACATATGCGCGCTCACCGATTCCATAGATATCAGCAACTTCCGGATGAACTTCTCCAAGATATCCAACTACTTTTCCATCATAAATGATGTTTGCCTGGCGTCCCGGGTGAAGGAATGACTTTCCTGCATTCGGATCGTATTTCTCTCTGCCCTTCATACCGATTTTCTCAAAGAACTCTTCCACTACACCTTTCATGTTGAAGAAATCTCCATCTCCATACATTCCAAGTGTAAACTGCATTCTCTCATCCGGAAGCTCTGTCAGTGGAAGCTCCTGCGGAATGTAAATATTACCCATCTCATACAGACGAACATTCTTGTTTCTTCTGTTGTAGTTTGTTGCAAGAGAAGTCAGCATACCGTTTAAGGATGTTGTACGCATGATACTGTAATCTTCTCCAAGTGGATTCATAATGGAAATCGCATTGCGAAGCTTGGAATCTTCTGGAAGAAGAAGCTTATCAAATACCTTCGGACTTTCGAAGGAATAAGACATTCCCTGGCTGAATCCACAGAACTCAGCAATATCACTTGCCACCTGCTCAATACGAAGCTTGAACGGAAGCTTACCTGTTGTAGCCTCTCCAGACGGAAGTGTTGTCGGGATATTGTCATATCCGAAAAATCTTGCAACTTCCTCTGCAAGGTCAGCTAATCTGAACAGATCGTGACGGAATGTCGGTGCGATCACTTCTTTTGTCTCTGCATCGTAATCAAGATCGATTTTCTTGAAATATCCAAGCATATCTTCCTCAGAAATATTTGTTCCGAGCATGCGGTTGATCTTCTCTGCATCAAATGGAACACGTACAGGCTCTTTCTTCTTGCTGTATACGTCAATTGCTCCTCCGACAACTTCACCTGCTCCAAGCTCTTCTACAAGCTGGCAGGCACGGTTCAGTGCTGCCATCGCATTGTTCGGATCAAGTCCCTTCTCAAACTTACCAGAAGCATCTGTACGAAGTCCGACACGCTTACTGGACTTACGGATGTTCACCCCGTCAAAACAAGCTGCCTCAAAAAGCATTGTCTTCGCGTTATCTGTGATCATGGAATTCTCTCCTCCCATGATTCCGGCGATTCCAACAGCCTTTTCTCCGTCACAGATCATCAGAACATCTTTGTCCATTGTTCTTTCCTGTCCATCCAGTGTAACGAACTTCTCTCCATCCTGTGCATTCTTAACTACGATCTGATGTCCTGCAAGTGTATCAAGATCATAAGCATGCATTGGCTGTCCGTACTCTTCCATTACATAGTTTGTAATATCAACCAGGTTGTTGATCGGACGGATTCCAACAGATGACAGTCTGCGCTGTAACCACTTTGGTGATGGTCCGATCTTAATATTCTTAACCGCTCTTGCGCAGTATCTGGAACACAGATCTGTATTCTCTACAGTCACCTTTACATAGTCATTGACATCCTCATCATTTCCTGTCTCTGTAACAACCGGTGGTTTAAACTCTTTATTAAATGTAGCAGCTGCTTCACGTGCGATACCTACTACACTGTAGCAGTCTACACGGTTTGATGTGATCTCATATTCAAAAACAACATCATGAAGACCAAGAAGTTCTATCGCATCTGCTCCAACCTCTGTGTCCTCCGGGAAAATGTAAATACCATTCTCCGGCTGTTCCGGATACATCTCCTTTGTAGAACCAAGTTCTTCGATAGAACACATCATTCCGTAACTTGGAACTCCACGGAGTTTTCCTTTCTTAATCTTAATTCCACCGGCAACTCTCTGTCCCGGCTCATGTCCGCCTGCAACGCGTCCACCGTCTAATACAACAGGAACTTTCGCTCCCTCGAACACATTTTTTGCACCTGTTACGATCTGTATAACCTCTGTACCGATATTCACCTGACAAACTACCAGCTTGTCCGCATCCGGGTGTTTCTCAATTTTCTCAATCTGACCCACAACGATCTTGTCAAGGTCTGCATCCAGCTCCTCGAATCCTTCAACCTTTGTTCCTGTCAGAGTCATTGCATCTGTATATTCCTGCGCTGTCACGTCAAGATCCGGGACATACGCTTTGATCCATGATAATGAAGTATCCATTTTATATCTCCTTTTTTAGTTTAATTTCATCAAAGGGGCGGCTCTAAAATCCAACGGCTCTGCGCCGTTGCCGCGCCGCATTCGCGCCGCTTGAAGATTTTATCGCGCTCGTTAGAACTGTTTCAGGAATCTGATGTCGTTCTCGTATAATAAACGCATATCGTCGATTTCGTATTTCAGAAGAGCGATACGCTCCAGTCCTACACCGAATGCAAATCCGTTGTACTCTTCCGGATCAATTCCGCACATCTCGAGAACATGTGGATGAACCATACCACATCCAAGAATCTCGATCCAGCCTGATCCTTTACAGAAACGACATCCCTTGCCGCCACACTTAAAGCAGCTCACATCAACCTCAGCACTTGGCTCTGTAAATGGGAAATGATGTGGACGGAATTTTGTCTTTGTGTCCGGTCCAAACAGCTCTTTTGCGAATACTTCAAGTGTTCCTTTCAGGTCAGCGAAGGAAATGTTCTTGTCGATCACAAGACCCTCGATCTGATGGAAGGATGGTGAATGTGTTGCATCTACTTCGTCAGAACGGAATACACGTCCCGGTGCGATCATACGAATCGGAAGTTTTCCCTGCTCCATCACACGGGCCTGTACCGGAGATGTCTGTGTACGAAGTACGATATCTTTATTAATATAGAAAGTATCCTGCTCATCCTTTGCCGGATGATCTGCCGGAATGTTCAGCTTCTCAAAGTTGTACAGATCATACTCAACTTCCGGTCCTTCTACAACTTCATATCCCATGCCTACGAAGATACGCTCTACTTCTTCCAGTGCGATTGTGTTCGGATGTCTATGTCCTACACTGTTCTTCTTAGATGGAAGTGTAACATCGATTACTTCTGCTTTCAGCTTCTCTTCACGAATCGCTTTCTCCATTCTTGTCTTAGATTCCTCTAAGAGTTCCTCAATTGCTGCTCTTGTATCATTCACAAGCTGTCCAACCTTCGGACGTTCCTCCGGTGCAACATCTTTCATTCCTTTTAATACGGCTGTCAGTTCACCTTTTTTACCAAGAAACTTTACACGCACGTCATTGAGTTTCTCCGGAACGTCAGCCTCCTGAATTCTTGCGACTGCTTCCGCTTTAATCTGTTCCAGTCTTTCTTTCATCGTTTTCTCCTTTCTTAACTCACTTATCAGGGACGAACGTTTTCATAAAGAAAGACCTCATCCCAAAAGGGACGAGGTCTGAATCGCTCGCGGTACCACCCTGATTCCTGCAGTCTGATCCACAGGCACTCTAAGTTGTGTAACGTACAACATACGACATTCTCTACTTTTCACATCCGGACATATCCGTTCTCCTGACTGTCCCTTAGATGCTTCCTTTCAAAAATGCAGCTCACGTGTGAATTTCAATCGCTATCTGAACTTAAGAGAACTTTCAGCCGATGATTCTCTCTCTCTGCAAGAAAACAGGTCTCTACTGTGCACGATCTTCGCTTTTCAAATCTAATAAACTTTTCATATTCTAAGTGAATTTACCAGTCTATTTTAACACAGCATTTCTTTTTGTCAAGTCTAAATGAACTCCTATTATAGTGTACAATTTTTGTTTGATAAAAAGAAAATTGCCAAAAGCATCTGTTTAGACACTTCTGGCAATTATGTATTACCTTAATTTAAATCAAGACAATTCTTATTATCTACGTGTAAATCTCTTTCTGAAAATAACAGTAACAATTGCAGCACCACAAATAGCCATTACAAAAACATTCATTGCGATATTAGCTGTATCTCCTGTCTTAGGAGCTTCTGTCTTTGTTGTTTTCTTATCTGCTGTATCTACTTTCTTGTTTGTATTGTCATTTGTTTTGTTATTATCCTTTTCTACAGCTGGTTTTACCGGAGTTGGATTTACAGGTGTAGTTTGATCTGGAGTCGGCTTTGGATCTGGAGTTGGAGTCGGCTCTGGATTTGGAGCTGGTTCTGGATCTGGAGTCGGAGTCGGCTCTGGATCTGGAGTTGGAGTCGGCTCTGGATCTGGAGTTGGCTCCGGATCTGGAGTTGGTTCTGGATCTGGAGTTGGTTCTGGATCTACAGCTGGAATCTTTTCTACGATCATAATGCGTACACGCAGTGTGCCATAAGCTACTTTAATCTTTGTCATCTGTGGTACACATGATACGAGCTGATATCCTTCTGGCAGCTGGAAATCTGTTCCAAGTTCAAATGTCTTTAATACACCCTCGCCTTCTGCAGCTGATTCTTTTACTGTTGTGCTTCCAACATACTCACCTTTTACTGTTGCAAATGTCACATTCAAAACGGCCTCTGCTGTTTCTGCCGGAATAGACTCTACATCCATTGTATGTTCAGATGTCACTCCAAGCGGTACGTCAACATTTGTCGTCTGATCCTCACTTGTTTCAGTAGCAAAAACATTCAGCGAATTAACCAGTAACATCGCTAATGTAAGGCTTGAAATAAGGAGTTTTCTCATCCTCTTTTTCATAACAAATCTTTCCTTCCTTTCTTAATTATGAGTATAAGTCTCTTTTGTATGACTTCTAACCCCCCTTCTTATAAATTATCGCAAAAACCATTTTAATTATAAAAAACAATTTTTACTATTTCAAAAATCTTTCGACATAATATATAGAGACACTCATTACATCAAAAGACTTCTGACTTCCATCTTGTATCTGAGAGGCTATACCGCTAATAACATCAATTCTGTCTATTATCTACCCAATCTTTACATTGCGGCATATTCATACGCTTGTAGTATACGCCTTAATTATTCTTCTGTCAATTATTTGTGTACTTTTTGTGTTTTTCTTATTTTCTGCTTTTAACCCCTTCTAAAATTGCATTGATTTCTCCCCCAAGCAGAATAATATACATACACGTATATAACCACAACATAACAAGAATGATTGTTGTAAAGCTTCCATACATATTGGTAAATCCTTTAAAGATATCCAAATAAACAGAAAAGATAAAGGACAGTACCATCCAGCCGCAAGCTGTAAAGAATGCGCCCGGCAATTGTTTCCGAAGAGTCGTCTTTCCTTCCGCACCACGATTTGGAAGATACTTGTACACCAGATCCCAGAAGAAAGTCAGAAGCGGAAGTGTGAAATAAATCCTCAAATGTATAATCTTATGAATTGCTTTGCTTATAAGCGGTGCATGTTCATAAACCACAACACTGATACTGTTACCGAATACGGAAAGCACCAATGAGAGCATAATTGCCACAAGGAACAAAAAAGTATACATACATGCTCTTGCGCGAAGGTAAAAATAATTTCTCGTCTCTGTGTTTTGATAAATGCAGTTCAATCCATATGTTACAGAAAGTACTCCTTTCCCCGCTGACCACAAAGCCACAAGGATTGTCAAAGGAATGATCGTACCGGAAGTCATATATACCTGATTCACAATACTTTCAATCATCGGGCTGACCGTGGATGGAAATACCGGAAGTACAGCCTCCATCACATCCGCTTTCGTCACTGGTGTAAATTGTACCATTGTTAAAAGCAACATAAAGATAGGAATCAATGAAAGCACAAAGAAATATGCCGCCTGTGCTGCGAAAGCTCCCGTGTGATGCGAACTCACGGTAGCTGCAATTCGCAATCCGCGCTCTTTTATCTTATTAAACTTCTCCATTTTCTTTAACTCTCCAGGTTAAATACTCAGAACGGCTTATGTTTCTTCTAAGCCGTCACGAAATTGTTACTTCATGGATAATACCATAACTATTCTCAATATTCAAGCAAAAAAGAAAGACAGCCGAATCTCTTCAGCTGTCCCTTAACTTTATCTTTTGTCTAATCCCCAAAATGCCGTTCCCTGTATTTTGAGTCCTAGCCACGGCTAGGTGGGCAACCTCATCCTGCTTTTCTGCCGTCCACTGCAAAAACGGAGGCCTGGCATATTACTCAGTCTTATCGGAATCCCTTTTTAAATAATGTAGGTTCAAAATATCAGGGTTCTCGCACATTTCAGGTTTTTCTTCTTTCTTAACCTATTGCTATTATACTCCATCCACATCATTTTTACAACTGTAAATATGTGGATTTTTGCATTTACGCGAGCAACGAGCCAAAGTCCGTGCTTGCACGAGACCTTGGCGACTGCCGCGATAACTTGAGAAACTCACGGAGCGTGTTTCTCATAGTTTCTGTCAGCAAAAAGAAACGGAACTGACATTTTTAATAATATCTGTTTCTGAGATTTCTTGTATAAACACCGAACCAGATCAATACAATAAGAAAAATAATCATTGCAACTGTATCTACTATTGTCATTGTATGAACATAACAGTGAATCACATCGATCACTCCATAGATCACAGATACCAGTCCAAAGACAAAAAGTGCCGGAGCTGTTTTTGCTATATAAGCCTCTTTATCCTTACATTTTTTATAAGTATAATCTTTTCCCAGGAGAATTGATGCATTGATCTCGCCCTTTACTTTCATTATAACAAAGGAATACAATGCGTAAATTCCACAACATAGAACAAAAATACCTATAAATCCCCACAAGCTGTTATCCATTTTTTACACCCCAAGAATATTTTTTACTGTCTCTTTCATCTGATCTGCATCACACTCTGTTGTATGACGAACCTCTGCATCACGGATTTCTTTGATCGCATTTGGAATCGGGAAGCCAGATACTTTTTCAAGCTCATCAATCAGTGCAAAGTCTTCCATCTCATCATACTTCGGATCAATTGCTGTCATAACGTTGCGTACGAACTTGTACGGACTTGCTGTGGAAGCAACCAGACATTTCTTCTCGTCCTTTGTATCTTTACGATACTGTGCACACACATGTGCTGCAACTGCTGTATGAGTATCCATCACATATCCTGTCTTCTGATATGTGTCATGGATCGTCTCTTTCACTTCTTCTTCTGTCGCAAATCCTCCGACAAAGTCTTTCAGACCTTCCTTCATCTCAGCTGTGATCTCATACACACCTTTTTCTTTCAGCTGTGTCATGAGCTCTACATCCTTCTGTGCATCCTGTCCTGCGATTGTGTAGATCAGACGCTCCAGGTTGCTTGAGATCAGAATGTCCATGGACGGTGAAGATGTCAAGATAAATTCTCTGTTTCTGTCATAGACACCTGTCTGGAAGAAATCAAAGAGAACCTTGTTATCATTAGAAGCACAGATCAGTTTTGCGATCGGCACGCCCATCTGTTTTGCATAATATGCAGCAAGGATATTTCCAAAGTTTCCTGTCGGAACTGTGACATTGATCTCCTCGCCTGCCTGGATCTCTTCATTCTCAAGCAGCTTTGCATAAGCATATACATAATAAACAACCTGCGGTACAAGACGTCCGATATTGATGGAGTTTGCTGATGAGAACTGATATCCCTTCGCATCTAATTCTGCTGCCAGCTCTTTGTCTTCAAAGATTGCCTTCACACCGCTCTGTGCGTTATCAAAGTTACCATGGATTGCTACAACAGAAGTATTCTCTCCCTTCTGTGTCACCATCTGTAATTCCTGAACGTGGCTTACGCCTCCCTTTGGATAGAACACGATGATCTTTGTTCCCGGAACATCTGCAAAACCTGCAAGTGCAGCCTTACCTGTATCTCCGGAAGTTGCTGTCAGGATCACGATATCATTTTTCACCTGGTTCTTTCTTGCGGAAGTGATCATCAGATGCGGCAGGATAGAAAGTGCCATATCTTTAAATGCGATCGTTGCTCCGTGGAACAGTTCCAGATGATAAGTATCTCCCACCTTCACAAGTGGTGCGATCACTTCTGTATCAAACTTTGAATCATAAGCACTGTTGATGCAGTGTTTCAGTTCTTCTTCTGTAAAATCTGTAAAGAACTGTTTCATAACTGCATAAGCTGTCTCCTGATATGACATGTCTTTAAGTTCATCCATTGTTACATCCAGCTTCGGAACGGATACAGGAACAAACAGTCCTCCATCATCAGCCAGTCCCTTTAAGATGGCCTGTGAAGCTGTAACAGTCTTGTCTGAATTTCTGGTGCTTTTGTATAATAGATTCATCCTTACATCCCTCTTTTATCTTGATTTCTTACTTTTAGTTTCCAGTGAAAATCACTCTTGTCTGCAAGTATAACACAACTTTTCTTATACCACAAGAAAATATATTATTTTTGCTTTTTTAAGTTACCACTTTACTTTACTGTAGTTTTTTTACTCTGTGGCCGGAAGATGATTGCCAAAACTCCGCATACTCCCATAAGAAGCGGATAATACAGATTCGGAATAATCTGAAGCGGTGTCAATCCGGTCAGTGTTGCTGCTGACAGAAGCTGTGCTCCGTATGGAATGATACCCTGGCCTACAGATGTAAACATATCCAGAAGTGAGGCTGATCTTCTCGGATCCACATCAAACTCTTCACTGATTTCTTTTGCGATTGGACCTGTCATAACAATGGCAACCGTATTATTTGCTGTACATGCATCAACAAAAAAGGCAAGAAGTGCGATTCCGAATTCTGCTCCTCTTCTTCCATTGATCTTGCTCTTGATCAGATTCAGAATGAACTGGATTCCACCATGCTCTTTCACAAGTGATACGATACATGCTACAATGATAGAAATAACTGTGATGTCATACATTGATGTCACACCATTTCCAACAACCTGGAACATTTCAGAAAGTGCAATATGTCCCATGCTTACACCTACGATCAGGGAAATCACAATTCCGCTGATCAAAACAACAAATACATTGATTCCGATAAGTGCTCCAAGAAGAACAACCATATACGGAAGAACTTCCCAAAGGCTGTAACTTACGTTTTCCTCCAAATGGAAATTCATATTTCTTGTTGCAAACCAGAAGATTAATACTGTAATAATCGCTGCCGGAAGAACGATGAAAAAGTTTGCCTTAAACTTGTCTTTCATTTCACATCCCTGTGTCTTAACTGCTGCAATTGTTGTATCAGAGATCATAGAAAGGTTATCTCCAAACATAGCTCCACACACAACTGCTCCGATGCAGATACTAGGTGCAAATCCTGTCTTTTCACTGATTCCAACTGCGATCGGTGCAAGTGCTGCAATCGTTCCCATGGAAGTCCCCATAGAGACCGAAATAAAACATCCGATCAGAAACAGACCTGCAACTGCAAAATGTGCCGGGATCAATGACAATCCTAAATTGACTGTACTGTCTACTCCGCCGGCTGCAGTAACTGCACCTGAAAAGCCTCCGGCACAGAGAAAGATCAGGCTCATCGTAATGATGTTTTCCTCACCAACACCTTTGGCAATCACTTCAATCTTCTTGTTAAAACTCAATTCTTTATTCTGCAAAAATGCAACAAACAATGCGATCAAAAACGCAACGATCGCCGGCATCGCATAAAAATCTTTGAACACAATTCCCGCACCGAGAAAAATGATCAAAAACACTCCTATTGGAAGTAGTGCAATCGCTCTTCCTTTTTTCTCCTTCTCCATAAAATCCTCCTACTCATACCATTTTTATTTTTATCCCCATTTTCTTTCATCGGATTGGCAGCTGCCTTCCCGACTTGTATACGTATAAAAGGCAGTGACTATTTTTGTACTGCCACTGCCTTTTCTATTTTCTTATTTTGCTGCAATATATCCTTTTGCTGTCAATGCCTCTGCACAGAGAACTGCTCCACCTGCTGCACCTCTTACTGTGTTATGGGACAGTCCGATAAACTTGTAATCGAACATTGTATCTTCTCTCAGACGTCCGATAGATACGCCCATTCCACGCTCGTAGTTCACATCCTCTGTTACCTGTGGACGGTTGTCCTCTTCAAGGTACTGGATAAACTGCTTCGGAGCACTCGGAAGTTCTGCTTCCTGTGGGAATCCCTTGAATGCTACAAGTTTCTCGATCAGCTGCTCTTTTGTAGGCTTCTTCTCGAAGTTGATGAATACTGCTGCTGTATGTCCGTTCAGAACCGGTACACGCACACACTGGCATGTAATCTTCGGAAGCTCTGCTTTCACGATCTGTCCGTTCTCTACTTTACCAAGTACACGAAGCGGCTCCTGCTCACTCTTCTCTTCTTCTCCACCAATGAATGGGATAATATTTCCAACCATTTCCGGCCAGTCTTTGAATGTCTTACCTGCTCCGGAGATTGCCTGGTATGTTGTAACAACCAGTTCTTTTGGTCCGAACTCTTTCCATGCTGCAAGGCAAGGTGCATAGCTCTGGATTGAGCAGTTTGGTTTTACTGCAATGAATCCGCGTGTTGTTCCAAGACGTTTCTTCTGATCTTTGATCACTTCAAAATGATCTGCATTGATCTCCGGTACTACCATCGGTACATCCGGTGTCCAGCGGTGTGCACTGTTGTTAGATACAACCGGTGTCTCTGTCTTCGCATATGCTTCTTCAATTGCTTTGATCTCGTCTTTAGACATATCCACTGCACTGAATACAAAATCAACTGTAGATGCTACATGCTCTACATCATTTACATTCAGGACTACCAGCTTCTTAACTGCTTCCGGCATCGGTGTATCCATTTTCCAACGGTCACCTACTGCTTCTTCATATGTCTTACCTGCGGAACGAGGGCTTGCTGCTACTGTTACAACTTCAAACCATGGATGGTTCTCAAGCAGAGAAATAAATCTCTGTCCTACCATACCTGTTGCTCCAAGGATACCTACTTTTAATTTCTGCTCCATTGTTTTCTTCTCCCTTTTCTTCTTATTTTCTATTTTCTATCCAAACGTTCTCTTTCAATTCCCATTATATAATGAAAGAAAACATTCAGTTATTTTTGCTCGCTGTGATTATCCATTACTCTGTCACAAGATAAGCTTCTTCGATTGCGATCACTTTCTCCATTGCCGCTTTTCCCGGTGCACCGATCGTATTTCTCATCTCTACACAGGTCTTCATGCTGATCGCATCATAAATATCTTCTTCAAACACCGGTGAGATGGCTTTGAATTCTTCCATTGTCATATCATCCAGCGCTTTCTTATGCTCAATGCAGTACAGTACGAGTTGTCCAACGATTCCATGTGCATCACGGAACGGAACTCCATGATTCACCAGATAATCTGCTGCATCTGTTGCATTGGTAAATCCATGCTTCGCACTCTCTTCCATGCGTGCATCGTTAAACTTCATTGTCTTAAGCATTCCTGTAAAGAGCGCCAGACATCCTTTTGTTGTATCAATTGCGTCAAATACAAGTTCTTTGTCTTCCTGCATGTCTTTGTTATAAGCAAGCGGAATTCCCTTCATTGTTGTCAGAAGAGATGTCAATGCTCCATAAACTCTTCCTGTCTTACCACGGACAAGCTCTGCAATATCCGGGTTCTTCTTCTGTGGCATGATACTGCTTCCTGTACTGTAAGCGTCATCAATATCCACAAACTGATATTCGTTGGAATTCCAGATAATCACTTCCTCTGAGAATCTGCTCAGATGCATCATCACAGTTGACATCGCTGACAAAAGCTCGATCAGATAATCTCTATCAGATACAGAATCCATACTGTTCAGTGTCGGTCCTGCAAAACCCAGAAGCTCTGCCGTGTACTCTCTGTCAAGCGGATAAGTTGTTCCGGCAAGTGCTCCGGCTCCCAACGGACAGTAATTCATTCTCTTATAAATGTCTTTCATTCTGGATCTGTCACGCTTGAACATCTCGAAATAAGCTCCCATATGATGTGCAAGAGTGATCGGCTGTGCTTTCTGAAGATGTGTAAATCCCGGCATGTAAGTTTCGACATTCTCTTTCATCAGTTTCAGAAGAACTTCCAGAATCTCTTTCAAGAGTCCGTCAAGCTCAATAATCTCATCTCTTGTATAAAGTCTCATATCCAGTGCAACCTGGTCGTTTCTGCTTCTTCCTGTATGCAGCTTCTTTCCTGCATCCCCGATCCGGTCGATCAGGTTTGCCTCAACAAAGCTGTGAATATCTTCATATTTATCTGTAATCTCAAGTGTTCCGTTTTCCACATCCTCACGGATTCCGTTCAGTCCGTCAATGATCTGCTTCTTCTCATCCTCAGTCAGAATTCCCTGCTTTGCAAGCATTGTCACATGTGCAATACTTCCTCGGATATCCTGCTCATAGAATCTCTTGTCGAAAGAGATGGATGCGTTAAAATTATAAACCAGCTGATCTGTCTCTTTTGTAAAACGACCGCCCCATAACTGTGCCATCTGTCTTTCCCCTTTTCTATTATATCGTATTTGCCCATTAGTTTATCACACTAAAGTGTCAAATGTCTACTATAAACTTGCAAAATATACCTGATTTCGACGAATTCTGTAGATTTTTTCTTATTTTCTGCTATTTTGATTGCTTCTTCCGTCATTTCACACACATTTTTCTGCCTGACGTGCTTTATAGGAGAACTCACATCCACAATAATCCTGACGGTAAAGACCATAGATTCCAGACAATTCAATGGATCTCTTATATCCATTCTTCTTCTTAAAATCAGAAAGCAGATACTGTACACCATATTCTTCACCGACACGTTGTCCGATTTCATTCAACTTCTGTGCATTCTTCATCGGACTTATACTAAGTGTTGTTGTAAAATAGTCGAATCCTCCGGCTACTGCAATTTCTGCGGATTCCTTCAGACGAAGTTCATAGCATCCCATGCATCTGGAACCGCCCTCTCTCACTTCTTCCAGCCCTTTTGCCATCTCATAGAACCGGTCGCGGTCATATTTACCGGCTAAAAATGATACCGGATACCGGAAATGCATCTCTTCAATCAATTTCTGTTGTTCCAGGATACGCTTTGTGTATTCACTTTCCGGATAAATATTTGGATTATAATAGAAGACAGTGATTTTAAAATACTGTGATAAATACTCTAATACATAACTACTGCACGGTGCGCAGCAACTATGTAATAAAAGAGTTGGTACTTTTTCTTCCTTTTCCAGTCTTGTCAGAAGCTTCTCCAGTTCTTTCTGATAGTTTATTTTCTGTAAGTTCATTTTCATCATTCTCCTGTATCTTTGTTCCAGATCAATCATTCCTTTTTTCTAAAACGCCTGACATGTTCATTGATTCACTCTCAGGATTATTTTTACATATCATAACATTAACTACTACTGAAATGGAGTCTTCAATGAATTCTCTTCTGGAACTTCATAACATATATTATTCTTATCACACATTGGACGCAGAAACAAGGGCTTTATCTGATCTTTCCTTTTCCGTGCAACCTGGAACCTTCACAGCAGTTGTCGGTCCTTCCGGATGTGGCAAATCTACACTTCTCTCCCTGATCTGTGGATTGATGAAGCCAGATGCAGGAGAAATCCTGTTAAATGGTATCCCTCTCAAGGAAAATTCCCCCCTGATTGGCTATATGCTCCAACACGATCATTTACTGGACTGGCGCAGTATTTACCGGAATGTCACCCTCGGTCCGGAAATCTGCGGCACACTGAATACTGCAACCAAAAAACGTGCGTATGAGCTTCTCGAACAATATGGTTTAAAACAATTTGCTTCTGCACGTCCCTCCCAGCTTTCCGGAGGAATGCGCCAGCGTGCCGCCCTGATTCGGACTCTGCTGCCTGATCCGCAACTCTTACTGCTTGATGAGCCCTTTTCCGCTCTGGATTATCAGACCAGGCTGACCGTCAGCGACGACATCGGTCAGATTATCCGACAGAGTGGAAAGACCGCACTTCTTGTCACTCATGATCTATCGGAAGCAATCAGCCTTTCCGACCGGGTCATTGTCCTCACCAACCGTCCTGCCAAAGTCCGTTGCGAAATTCCGATTTTCTTTAAATTAGAACAAGACACACCTTTAAATCGGCGGAATGCACCTGAATTCAAACACTACTTTAATCAAATCTGGAAGGAGCTAAACCATGACAACTGAGCATCTTCGTTTTCTCAAAAAAATCCGCAGACGCCGACGGATGGTCGTCTTTCTGCGGATTCTGATTCTTTTCTTATTCCTGTTACAATGGGAAATCTGTGCCGATACCGGAGTTGTTGATTCCTTTATCTTCAGCAGCCCTTCCCGTATCGTAACCTGTTTTCTGAAAATGACAGAGGATGGTTCTGTCTTTCACCATATTGGAATCACCTTGTATGAGACACTTGTCAGCTTTCTTCTGGTCACACTTACCAGCATTCTGATTGCAATCCTCCTCTGGTGTTTCCATGGACTCTCCGAAATTCTTGACCCTTACATGGTTGTCCTGAATAGCCTGCCAAAATCTGCCCTGGCGCCCTTACTTATTGTCTGGCTGGGTGCCAATACCACAACCATTGTTGTTGCCGGAATGTCCGTTGCAATTTTCGGAAGTATCCTGAACCTCTACACCAGTTTTTCTACGATCGACCAGGAAAAAATTCGTCTGATCTACACACTACATGGAAAACGCAGGCATGCGCTGACCAAAGTGGTTCTTCCTGGTTCCATTCCGGCAATCATCAGTAATATGAAAGTCAATATTGGACTTTGTCTTGTCGGAGTTATCATCGGTGAATTTCTAGCCGCAAGAAGCGGACTTGGATACCTGATCATCTATTCCAGCCAGGTATTTAAACTTGACTGGCTTCTGATGAGTATCTGCATTCTATGTATCATTGCAGTGCTGTTGTATGCGATAATCAACCTGATAGAAAAGTGGTATCTGAAAAAGACGGGGTGACAGTATTGATCTGTCATCCCTACTTATTTATTTTTTAGAAACATTCTCCCTGAAAATGCTATGTGCGCTCTCTCATAAAACTCGCACTCAATCGGGCAGATTGGGCGATACAATGGATCTGCTACAACGATCTGAGCGTTTTTCAGGGCGTTTTCCATCTCTTCTTCACCGCATATCTTCAGATCATGCTCTCCCAGCAATCCTTCTGCATTCTCTAAGGGACAGAGTATCCTTGTTTTATAATGGTGTCTTCTTTCGATAATTGCAGCAAGAGATCCAATTGTAACCGGTTCTCCGATCAACGTAATTATTTTTTCAGAGTTACCAGTTCCCTGTAAATTCTCTCTTCTCCGATCTTCTATAGCGGGAATCTGGATGCGTTTTTCCAAAGCTTCACTGATTCTCTCTGCATATTCTTTATAAGGTGTTCCAATCACATAAGGCGTTCCATATTTTTCTTTCAGCATCTTCGCTGCCATAAGCCCGACAGAGGATATCACAAGATTCATCTCCGCTTTTCCTGCCTGTGCCAGATCTTCCAAAGAATCTCCCATCGCCCATGTGGAAATCGTCTTCCACCCATACTGCTCAAGATTCTTTTTTAGTTCTTCTACTTTTGAAATCGGGCCAAAATCGAGAGGTGTTGCTCCAAGCAGATTTACTGTACGTTCTGAACCATTTCTGTCTTCCATTTGCTCCGGAACAAATCTTCTCGCAATTTCCTCCAGTGCCTTTCCTGCACCATACACATAATCATGCATTCCATTCGTTGGCACTGCGAAGGCCGGAATCCCCGTCTCTGTCTCAAGCACTTTCGACAAAGCTGGAAAATCTGTTCCATTCATAAATGGAATCGGTGAACTTACAAGAGCAATAAATTTCGGATGTAATTCACCTGCCGTCTCTTTGATATCAGATAAAAATTTTTCATCATTCCCCATCACTGCATCAATCTCTGTTAATCCGGAAATAAAGATCAGACTGTCCTGATCGTACCACCTGATTTCATCATGCGTGTTATAAGTGGAATTACAACCGGAAGGATCATGTATAACAACCATCCCACCTAATTCATATAGTGCAGAACAGACTCCAGATACATCTGAGGTATAAATCGGTATAATTCGATATGTCTGTCTCATATACAGCTTGTACACCCCCATCCTTTTTTTACAATAAGCGTTTTCGAATCTTTTTCTTCTGAAAATGCTTCTTCCATTAGTTCGGCAGTCCTGCGGATTCCGTCAAATCCCTGTAATCCTGCTCCCTGAACAAGATTTACAAAATATCGGCTTCCTGTAAACCATGCTGCCTTCTGGCCGATTGCCAGAATCTTATCCGTTGCATGCTCCTCATGTAGCAGACGCATTTTCGCATGGACTGTTGAACGAAGTTCCAACTCCGGTTTCTTCTCTTTCAGCCACGCAAAAGCTTCTTTTTCTTCTGGACTTATACTGTCCAGATACACCGTCTCTACGTTGAACCCATGTGTCAGTAACAGTTTCGCCAATCCAAGCGGACGCGGATGGAATGTATAGTCGATTGCAATCGGTGTGTTTCCGATCACTTGCCTTGTGTGTTCTAATGCCGCCTCACAGAGTGAAATTTTCTTTTCTATCCATGGTAACAGTTCCTGATTGTCTTCAGGTTTTAAAGTATTCCACAAAATCTCTTCTTCCTTCTTGATTTCTTCATAATCAAAACTCAGTGGGAGATAAAGAAATGTTCTGTCCAGTCGTTTTGCCAAAAGTTCTATCCCATATTTTCCAGATGGATAACAGCAGAGAAATGTTCCTGCATTTCCCAATTCTTTATACTCTTCCCATGTTCTGCAGCTCTGCAATTCCCTAACTGTATAACCTGCTTTTGGTAACAATTCTTTCAGATCACTACTTTGATCTAAAGCAAAGTCACTTCCCAAAACAGAAATCTGTTTTGTATCCATTTTATCAGGTTCTGAATCCAATGACTCGTACATTGCTTTTCTGAGTTTCTGATCCGGTGTCGGTCCGTGCTTCTGCATGATTGGATCCATATAGCATCTCAGAAATGTGATTTCCGGGAATTGTTCTTCCAATTCTCTGTAAATTCTTTCCAGATCACATCCGATAAAATGATGAATACAGACTGTAAACAAAAGAATCGCCTTCGGCATTTTCTGTCCCGTCTTTTCCTCGCGTTCTTTTAGTTTTCTTAAAATATCTGCCGTTCCTTCAATCGTCACATCTTCCAGATTTCCGCTTAACAGGTTCTGCTCCTCTACGATCACAAAGGAAAATCTATCTTCTTCACACATCTCTGCTGCAGTAAGCACAACGCCCCGCATACAGTTGTCCGCACAGACATAAATCTGATGTGCTTCCGGAATCAGCATTCCAGTATGAACGATATTCCAACAGCCATGTGCCGGTGAATTAAATTCCAGCCCTTGTGGGAACGGAATTGGATAGGATGCGTCTTTTATGCTGACAACCGCATCTTTCTCACTGATCGGCCAGGCTGATTCTCCAACTTTTCTAAGCATTTGACACCTCTTGTTTTTCTCTCACTTTCATCAGGATTGCTTTGGCAAGTATACGATATTCTTCTGCCATTTCACTTTCCGGAAATGCTTCAAGAACGGTCTTTTTCTGTTCTTCTGCCTGCTGAACAAGATCACTTCTTGTCAAAGTTCCTACGATACTTGTATGAAAATCTTCCGCCAGTTCTTCTACTTTCTTCTCCTCACGCAGGACATTTCTTCGATTCAGGATCAGCCCTCCCAGTGTGGCATATCCGCGATTCTTAAAGTTTTCTACCGCCATAGCAATATTCGCACCTGCGTGAATCGCCATATTTTCTCCAGATGTAACAATAAAGATCTTGTCTGCATACCCATTTCGCATCGGCATAGAAAATCCACCACAGACAACGTCTCCGAGCACATCATAAAGCACTACATCCGGCTGGTATTTCTCATATGCACCTGTCTCTTCTAGTTTTTCCAGTGCAGTTATGATTCCGCGTCCTGCGCACCCAAGTCCCGGTGTCGGGCCTCCTGCTTCTACACAGACAATTCCTTTGTATCCAATTTTCACAATATCTTCCAGTTTCAGGTTCTGTTTCTTTTCCTGATACATATGAAGTACGGTCGGAACTTCTTCTCCATGTCGGAGCAGAATCGTTGAATCTGCCTTTGGGTCACATCCAATCTGAAGAACCTTTAATCCCTGCTCAGCCAGTGCTGCTGCCACATTGGAGACTGTCGTCGACTTTCCGATTCCACCTTTTCCATATACTGCAATTTTAATCATTCTGTGCCTCCACTTTTGTAATGATGTTTGAATAGGCAGTCTTCGCTGACACACCTTTGAGTCTTCCGATCTTTCCGGAAAGGCTGCTGATCATATCCTGCGGTGCATCAATTGCAATACTGATGATATTAATTCCTTTTTCCCTATATGGAATCCCCATACGCCCGATAATATAATTTCCGGCTTCATGAAGAAGATCATTCAGTGTAACAATCGCTTCCGGATTTTCCACAATTATGGAGATTACTGCTACTCTTGTATCCATTTCGATTCCTTTCTCCGCATTTTTTTATATCGCTCTCTTCCGTTCCTCATACTACAGCTCAATTCCGCTCATGCTTCATTTCTCCGCATTTCGGAACTGGTTTAACAGATCCGTGGCAACAACTCTCCTCCCGGCTGTGGGAGGAGGGACTGGGTTCCGATTTCTGTCATACGGATAACTTTGCCTGGGTTTTCTTCTGTGATTGTTCCGATGATTGCTGCATTTTGAGAGTATGGACACTGGTGAAGTGTCTCTACGATCTTTTCTGCCTGTTCTGCCGGAGCAATGATCACCATTGTTCCTTCGCAGGCAAGATAAAGTGGTTCAAGTCCAAGCATTCCACAGACTCCCTGCACCTCGGTAGCTACCGGGATTTTTGCTGCATCAATCTGTACTCCAACCTGGCTCTGTCCTGCAATCTCGTATAATACAGTTCCGACACCGCCTCTTGTCGCATCGCGGATTACATGAAGTTCATGTGTCGTGTCCATAACAGCCTCCACCGTCTTCCAAAGTGGGGCGCAATCGCTCTTCACATCTGCCTCGATTCCGAAATCTTCTCTCGCAAGAAGGATCGTGCATCCATGTCTGCCGATATCTCCGGTTACGATAACTGCATCTCCTGGCTTCGCAAGTTCTCCGCCAACCTGTACGCCATCTTCAATTTGTCCCATTCCGGTTGTTGTGATAAAGACTCCGTCTACCTGTCCTTTTCCGGCGACCTTGGTGTCTCCTGATACGATGCGAACACCTGCTTCTTTCGCTGTTTTAGCCATTGCCTCCGCAATCTGCTCCAGTTTCTCCATTGGGAATCCTTCTTCAATCACAAATGCACAAGTCAGATATAATGGTTTTGCCCCCATACAGGCCAGGTCATTTACTGTTCCGCAGATAGACAGTTTTCCAATATTTCCTCCCGGGAAAAATGCCGGAGATACGATAAATCCATCTGTTGACACTGCCATTTTCCCAACCGGCGGATTTAATACGGCTGCATCATCTGCTGTCAGATCCGGATTTGCAAAATGTGCTGCAAATACTTTGTCGATCAGTTCTGAAGTCTGTTTTCCGCCTGCTCCGTGTGCCATTGTAACTGTCTGGCTTTCTATTTTTTCGCTCATATTATTTCCTCTTTTTCCGTCACTGTTCACAGTAACCATTTCTATTTTCTTCTATACTCCGTACATGAAATAAGCGGAACACGCACCTTCATTTGAAACCATGCATGCTCCTACCGGATGCTGCGGTGTACAGACTTTTCCAAATACTTTGCAATCTGATGGCTTACATTTTCCCTGTAAAACATCTCCGCAACGACAAGCCGGATTTGCTCTTCCTTCCATTTCCGGAATCTGATATTTCACTCTTGCATCAAACATTTCCCACTCTTTACGAAGCTTCATTCCGGAATCTGGAATCACTCCAAGACCACGCCATTCACTGTCGCAGGATTCCATCAGTTCATCTACAAGACGCTGTGCCTCTTTGCTTCCTTCTGCTGTTACTACTCTTGGATAGCAGTTTACAAAAAATGGTTTTCCTTCCTGGTAGCGTTTCAATGAAACAGCCAATGCTGTCAGCAGTTCTTTCGCAGTAAATCCTGCTACAACTCCACTGACTCCCTTCTTTGTCAGAGATTCACACAATGCCGTTCCGGTAATTGCATTTACATGTCCCGGATAAAGAAACACATCTGCACTTCCTTTTAATGCTTCATAAGCTCCCGGCATCGTCTTATTTGCCGTCAGGATAGAATAATTCTCTAGTTGTTCTTCTTTCGCTTTCTTTACTGATAAGCAAGAAGAAGGTGTTGTTGTCTCAAAACCAACGGACAGGAATACGACTTGTTCCTCCGGATGTAACCTCGCATATTTTTCTGCATCTGCCGGTGAATAAACAATCTGGATCTTTGCGCCCTTTTCTCTCGCTCCCGCAAGACTCATCTTTGTTCCCGGTACACGGACAAGATCGCCAAAAGTACAGATTGTCACACCTGCTTGAAGTGCAAGCCACACTGCCTCATCAATAAACCCAACCGGTGTCACACAGACCGGACATCCCGGTCCTGAGATCAGTTCCACCTGCTTTGGAAGTAATTTGCGGATTCCAAGGCGAAAGATCTCATGTGTATGTGTTCCGCACACTTCCATAATGCGAACCGGGGGGCCATCATACTGCTCGATGATTTCCCTCGCTGTTTTTCTTTGTTTCTCATTTCTTTCAGATGTTTGATTTTTTGTTATATCCTGCATCATCATTTATTCTTTTCACCCCATTGTTCACTGCTCTATAGCAGTTCTTCCATAAGCTGATCGGTCTCTTCGTCATCTTCTTCTGTGATCTTTGCAATTGCGACTCCGGCGTGCACCATCACGTAATCGCCTGGCTCCAGATCTTCTAATAACTCTGAAGACACTTCCCTTTTCGCACCACCTGCATCTACCACTGCAGTTCCGTCACTGATGCGAACCACTTTAGCTGATAATCCTACACACATATTTTCTATTCCTTTCTTTCATGATTCATTCCATAAAATGCCTGACCAAGCGCAATTCCTCCGTCATTCGGCGGAATCAGCTGATGTGTCAGTACACGAAAACCATTTGCAATTAATCCGTCTTCCGTCAGACGAAGCAGTAATCCATTCTGAAATACACCGCCACTAAGTGCGGCTGTCCGGCATCCGGTTTTCTCTGCAGCATGGACACACGCTGCAACAATCTGCTCTGCGAGTCCTTTGTGGAATTCATAAGCTGCCTTTTCTATTAAGTCCTGATCAAATGTATCTTCTGCCACTGCATTTTCGCCAATATTGCTAACCACTTCGACTGCTGCCCTCACCAGTCGACTTGTCAGAAGAAGTTCTCTTCCGTCGTCTGCTGATTCAGTTAAACACTTCTGCCCGTCTAAGACATTTATTTTCTTCTCACCAGATCTTTTTTCATAAGCTTCTGCTGCGAATTCCAATGCCATGGAGGCTTCTCCTTCAAAAGAAGATTTCTTTCGAATTCCAAGTATCGCACTGATTCCATCAAATAATCTTCCTGCACTGGTTGACTCTACCGCATTGATCTTTCTCTCAAGCATCGCAAGCTGAACTTTCGCTTCTTTTTCCTCGCAAAGACCAAGTTTCTGAATGATCTGCATCACCTCATCTTTTGATTCAGATATTTGCCAGATTAAAGAAACTGCGATACGCCATCCTTCTTTTGCTGATAGGTCGCCTCCAGCCTGTAAAAATGGTTCAATACTTCCGATTCTCCGGAATCCGTCAAGATCTGCCAGAAGTATTTCTCCGCCCCATATGGTTCCGTCCGTTCCATAGCCGGTTCCGTCAAAAGATACTCCGATCACCTGTTCCATCCAGTCATTCTCTGCCATACAAGATAAGATATGTGCATAATGATGCTGCACTTTCAAAACAGGAAGTCCCAGTTCTTCCGCAACCACCGTCGAATTATATTTGGGATGCATATCGCAGACGACAACGCTTGGTTCCACTTCTAACAATGTTTCCATCCGCTGTATTGTCTCTTTCAATGCATTTACCGTTCTTAAATCTTCTAAGTCCCCCACATAAGCCGAAGGATAAAATCTACTATCCACACCGATACAGAATGTATTTTTCAATTCTCCACCGACAGCTAATACCTGTCCTTTCCATTTTCCTGACGTCTGGATCGGAAGTGGCGCATATCCCCTTGATCTGCGAATCATATATGGTCTGTTTTTATAGAAATCCATCACGGAATCATCTGCTCTCACACGAATTTTTCGATTGTGAGACAAAATGCAGTCACAAAATTCCGAAAGCTCTTCGAGTGCTTCCTCATCCGATCTGCAGATTGGCGCACCGGATACATTTCCACTGGTCATTACGAGAAAGTCCGGCATCTTGATTCCATCCGGATATTGAAATAGAAGTAACTGCACCGGCGCATATGGAAGCATCACTCCTACTTTTGGATTGCCCGGTGCGACAGATGAACACAGCTGCTTCGTTTCTATCTCTTTCCTCACCAAAAGAAGAATCGGCTTCTGATGTCCAGTGAGAATTTCTTCCTGCTCCTTACTCAACTCACAGACACTTTGCACTACATCAGGATTTCTTGCCATCACTGCAAACGGTTTCGCCGGGCGGCGTTTTCTCTTTCTTAACAGTTCCACTGCTGCCTCATTTGATGCATCACAGCAAAGATGAAATCCTCCGATTCCCTTCACTGCTACGATTCCGCCTTCGGAAATCACTCTTCTTGCTTCCGTAATTGCATCAGAACCTTTCATGTCTATCGTTCTATCAGAAGTTTTGATCAAATAAACTTCCGGTCCGCACATATTACAACAAACCGGCTGCGCATCGTATCTTCTGCTTTCCGGATTGTAATATTCTGCCTCACATTCCGGACACATCGGAAATTCTTTCATACTCGTACGCTCTCTGTCATATGGAAGAGCATCCAGAATCGTAAGCCGCGGACCACAACACGTACAATTAATAAACGGATGTAAGTATCTGCGATCCTTGGGATCATACAATTCTTCCTTACATTCCTCACAGATTGCAATATCCGGAGAAATAAAGATCTCTCCTTTTGTCTTCTCGCTTTCTATGATAGAAAAGTCCGGATATTTTTCCTTTGTATCCAGTATTTCTTCTGAAACCTTAAGAATCGCTGCACGTTTTGGCGGACAGGTACGAACTTTCTCAATAAACAGATTCACTGCCGTCTCGCTTCCCTGTGCGAAGATTTCAACATAAGGTCCACGATTACTGACACTTCCTCTGATCTTACAGGAATCTGCATGTCGACTGACGGTCGGACGGAATCCTACGCCCTGTACAATTCCATAGACACGGATTTTCTTCGTTATCTCCTTCTCCATAGACTTTTTCCTCCCGTTATGACTCCTGCAGTTTTCCTGAGACTGCAAAATGCCGTATATTAACAAATGTTCCTTTGAATCCCGGTACCAGGCCTCTCATATTTTCATCTGCAAAGACAATGTCATAGTTCCCATTTTGAACAAGCTTACAATAATCCATCTCTTCTTTCAGTGAAAGATCTCCTTCTTCTGAAAGCTCGGATTTCATCATAAACCAGCTTGCCACCGTAACTTCTGTATTCTGTTCATCACTTCTTGTACGAATTTCCTGTCTGATGGCATTTGCAATCACCTGCTGATGAATGATCAGTATCTTTTTCCTTTCATAACCAAGTTCAGGTATCAATTCATCTACGAATGGATATCCCACTTCATACGGTGTGCCAAATTCTTTTTCCAGATATTTTGCTGTCTCGAGTGCCGCCGGTGCTACAACCAGATTCTTATCTGCAGAGCCTGCTGTCTTTACTTTATCAATACCCGCTCTCATTCCATAGCAAATATAATGCGTATTCTCATTTTCTGATTTCCGAAACTTCTCTTCTATCTTCAGGTCACTGACATCATGTGGCGTCAGACCGAGAACTCCGATTTTCATCTTTTTAGAAGAATCGTCTTCTTCTGAAGCTTCCTTCTGTGATGCTACATCTTTTCCTGCAAATGTCTTGAATAAAGTCAGCCATGCCTTCTCTTCTCCCACATCATACAGTTCCATTCCGTTCGTATCTACAGTCAGAATCGGAAGATTTGTCTTCTTCTCGCACATTCTCTGTAATGCTCTATAATCCGTTGCGATCACAGCCGGAACCGGAGTACCGATCACCGCTGCAAAATTTGCATCAATCTTCTCTGCTGCATCCGTAAGTTTCGCAACAAGCCTGTCATCTCTTCCAAGGATTGCATCCATGTCACGCAAGCCCGCACTGAAAATCGCACTACGTTCCCCAAACCAGCGCGGTTCATCGAATCCGCATACATTTCCTGTACAGCCTCCCGCATCACAAATAACAAGAATTCCTCCCAGTTCATAGAAAACGGACGCTGCACCTGACTGATCCGGTGCAAATGGAGTCAGTCCTTTCCAAAGGCCACGTACATAAACGTCTTCTTTTTTGTCCACTTCCTCTTTGAACAGTGATTCTTGACTCTGCTCTGCAATTGCTTCTTGTGATTTAGAACCGATCACTTCCACCTGTTTCTGCAAAACATTACCTTCTGCCTGTTCTGTCACAGCCAGTTCCAGCGCCTCAAACAGTCTTCTCACGCCTACATATCCGAAAGGCTGTCTCTCCTCATTCCAATGGATTCCTTTTGTGTTAGGATGATAATAACAGGCATCCTTTCCGATTGTCAGTGTCACGCCACTTTCCGCTGAATCGTAATAGAGCATCGTCGGTTCCATATTTGAAAAAATCTTTGTCTGCGGACTTAACTTTTTCAACTGTCTGATATAAATAAAGTTCTCCCCAGTAATCGTTCCGTAGATTTCTGCTACTTTAAATCCATATTTCACCAATGCTAATGATAATTCAAACGGATCCGCATTTGCACATTCCCCAACAGCAAATACCGGCTCCGGACAGACTTTACGAAAACTTTCAATTGCTTCCTGTGCCTGTTTTTTCTGTTCCTCTGCATGAAATTCTATTCCAAGTGCTGCGCCAAATGCCTGATACTGGCTTCCAATTTTATCAATCTGATAAAGTCTGCGCAGTTCGATAAATGGAATCTTTAATCTATCATGAAAATCCTCTGCTGCAAATCGTGCCTCCGGGTGAAGAACAAGATTAAAATTTGCCTCAGACATTTTCTTATATTCTTCAAAATCTTCACATCTCGAAATCTCATGAATCGTTTTCACACCTGCCTCTTGAAGCAGTGTATATAATTCGCAGTCATCTACGAGTGGTGAAAAGTATCCGAGCAGATTTACTACATTTCCTTTTTTATGTCCTGGTTCAAGAAGTGAATACAGAGACTGTCTCACATGAACCATTGGTGGCTTTCGTCCCTCTCGTGTCAATGCATACATATAACATGGACGCACCGGAAGTCCGGCTTTTTCTTCCGCTTTTCTACAGACACGTTCCATATCTGTTCCAAGAAGGGCATCCACACAGGTAATACAGATCATCACAACGGATGGTTTCTTCTCAAGACTTTCACAGATTGATGCAACTGCTTTCGGGATCTTCTTTAGATGACGCCCTGTTACAATATCAGTCTCATCCATGCAAAGGTAAAAGAAACGGTTATTATATTCTTTCATTGAACTGATCATGGACGTATTTCTTCCACAGCACCCCGGTGCCACGATCAGCATGATCGATCCAGGCACTGCAAGTCCTGCTCTTTTCACTCCGAACCCTTCTGCTCCTGGAGAGTTAAAGGCAAGCGTAGCCGGCGAACTATAGATTAAATGTTCCCCTGACTGAAACTGTTTCGGAAGATTATCCTTTCCTCTTTGTTCCAGTTCTTCCGCTGTACAAAAATATGCTTTCTTCATATATTTTCCCTCGACTTATATTTTATCTCACACGTTCTGTTTCATCCTCTAACAGCTTTTCTGCCAGTTCAAAGAATCTCTTACTGATCTCAGAATCTGCGTCACCTTCAATCACAGTCTTTCCCTGATCTTCCCAGCGTATAATCTCATCACTTCTTGGAATCTCACCGACAATCGGGATCTGTTTTTCTTCTGCAAATGCCTGTACCTTCTCAGTCTCATTTTCCACATTTCTATGATTCAGGATCAATCCAAAAATTCTTGCATAACTGCGATCTTCAAAGTTACGTACTGCGCTGGAAATATTGTTAGCCGCATACAATGCCATCTTTTCTCCGGATGTAACAATCACAACCTTCTCTGCATATCCTTCCCGGATCGGTGCTGCGAATCCGCCACAGACAACATCCCCAAGCACATCATACAGAACAACATCCGGTTTGTATGTCTCAAACAACCGCAAGTCTTCTAATAACTGAAATGTCGCTATGATCCCGCGTCCTGCACATCCTAGTCCCGGTGTCGGTCCACCTGTCTCGATACAGAGCACACCACCGAATCCTTCCTTTGCGATCTGATCTAATTCTTCCGGCTCCTCATCCTCTTCTCTCATATAATTCATTACCGGACGCAATGGCTCGCCGCCTAACAGATTGATCGTTGAATCTGCTTTCGGATCACATCCGATCTGAATTACGCGCTTCCCCATAGCGGCAAATGCTGCTGCCAGATTCGATGTAATCGTGGACTTTCCAATCCCACCTTTTCCGTAAATTGCTACCTTTAACATATTGCTGATCCTCCCATTTTATTTCCCTGGTAAAGAGAAAGACCCTTCTTCCCCAACGGAAAAAGAGTCTGTTAAAATCACAAAATATTTTTTTGTCTAAACGCTTCTTTACAACTATTCCCGCTCGGTATCTCTTACTTCCTTGCCGTCAGAGTCTATATTCTATTCAAAATCCATGTCTTTATTGCTATGAGATATCTCTCTGTTGCATTCAGATTGAAACGTATTCTTTCCGTTTGGAACAGTTGTAAATCTCTTGCAAAACCATTAGTTAAATTATAACTTATCACTAATAGAATGGCAATGAATTTCTGGTTATTATAGCGTTTTTTATTTCACAATATTGTTATTGTTTTATCCAACAAATTTACTCCAATATCCCTGCACAAAGATAAATAATACGATCAATGGCAGAATATAGGATACATAGAATCTTGCCCAACCCGGGAACTTGATTCCACTTCCTGCATTCGCTTCTTTCTGGAACTTATCCCAGCCCCAACCATAGCGGCTTGTACAGAACAGAAGGTAGATCAGGCTTCCGATCGGAAGCAGGTTATTACTTACAATAAAGTCCTCAAGGTCCTGAATGCTGCTTCCTGCTCCCAGAGGCATGAAGCCGCTCCATATGTTGAATCCAAAAATACATGGAAGGGAAAGTACAGTGATCGCGATCAGATTTCCCACAACCGCCTTTGTTCTTGAACAATTTGTTAAATCCATCACAAATGCGATCAGATTTTCAAACACGGCAATGATCGTAGAGCATGCTGCGAAAAACATGCAAAGGAAGAAAATTGTTCCCCAGATTCTCCCTGCACTCATTGCATTGAAAATGTTCGGAAGTGTGATAAAGATCAGACTCGGACCGCTGTCCGGCTGGACATTAAATGCAAAGCAGGCCGGAAAAATAATAAATCCAGCGATCAATGCAACTAATGTATCCAGAACTGTTACGCAGACTGCTTCTCCTGTCAGAGTTCTTTCTTTTCCGATATAACTTCCAAAGATCGCAATCGCACCAATTCCAAGACTTAATGTAAAGAATGCCTGTCCCATCGCTGCGAAAATAACTTCTTTCAATCCTGCTTCTGCTGCTTTCTTAAAATCAGGAAGAAGATAGAACTCCAGTCCTTTCTCTGCTCCCGGCAATGTCACGGAACGCACTGCAAGAATGATCATCAACACGAAAAGGAGGATCATCATTTTCTTTGTGATCTGCTCCACACCTTTCTGAAGTCCCATACAGACGATTCCAAAGCACAGCACAACAACAAGGATCATACAGATTGTCATTGTAACAGGCTGTCCAAGAAGTGATGTAAATACTCCGGTCACACCATCCGCATCAAGTCCTTTAAACTCTCCGATTGCCATCTTTCCTGTATATAGAAGAAGCCATCCGCCGATTGTTGTATAGAACATCATTAAAAGATAGTTTCCACCGATTCCAAACCATTTATACCAGTGCCACTTTGTTCCCAGTGGTTCCAGACGGTCAAAGGATAGTGCAATACTTGCCTGACTTCCACGACCCACTGCGAATTCCATTACCATGATTGGCAATCCCAACAGAACAAGAAACAGTAGATAGATCAGAACAAATGCTGCTCCTCCATACTTTCCTGTAATATACGGAAAACGCCAAACATTTCCCAAGCCAATGGCACATCCCGCTGAGATCAGGATAAATCCCAGACGTGAGCCAAATTTTTCTCGTTTCATTTCTTAGTTGTCCTCTCTTCCTTCTTTAGTGTCATAAAATGCTGTAACTGAACTTACAACCATTCGATAAGCCATCTCTGCTGCATATTCCGGTGTTTCCTTTTCGCCTGTTTCCAACCATGTTTTCACAAAACCGAGACAACCGTTCAGGCAATAAGAATAAAAATATTTCATTTCACCTGATTTCTCCGGTACAAGAGCTGCAAGTGACTCCCGACTCTTTTCCTCTAAAAGCTGCTCTAACTTATGTACAAAACCAATATCCCCATGTGGTCCTACAAGCGCACTTGCAATCTGACGATTTTCATCAAGCACATGAAATAAATCCTGAATAAAATAGTAAACGCTATCTTTTCCCGGATCAATTGGATGTTCACGGATTGCGCGCTGCATCTCTTCCATCATTTCATTTTCAACTTCTGCAAGCAGCCCCGGTATATCAGAATAATGCAGATAAAAGGTAGAACGATTGATATCCACCGCATCTACCAATTCTTTTACCGTAATCTCTCTGATACTCTTCTCCCTCATCAATTGAGCAAGACCTGTTTTAAGCTGACTTTTTGTCTTTCTGACTCTGCGATCTGTCTTCTTCTGCATCTTCTCTTCCCCCCTTTATAACTTACAGTACTACTGACCAATAACTCTCTACTCTGTTTCTATGACTTAAATGCATCTCGCCCCATCGCCAAAGGCGATTTAAAATGGCGAGATGCGTTGCTGGTCGCACATCGTGTGAACAGTAACATGATTTTCTCCACCTGCTAGACATTTTTCAATCTTTCGTCTATTATTAGACATATCCAGTGTTGATTAATGGTTGTAAATTAGTTTCTACATTAATATAATACTTTTTGACATGAAAATCAACATTGTATCTATTACTAGAAATATTTTTAAGAAAAGGAGTTTTATCCATGAGAAACGCATTTCGGATTTTTCGCCGCGATATGAAACGCCTGCTCCGTAATCCGGCAGCAATACTTGTTTTGATCGGAGTATCTATTCTCCCCTCACTCTACGCATGGTTCAATATTGCAGCAAATATCGATCCTTATGCCAATACTTCCGGCATCAAGGTAGCAGTAGCAAATCTGGACACCGATGCCACACATGATGATCTGACGATCAATGCCGGCAGCCAGATCATTGAACAACTAAAGGAAAACGACCAATTAGGATGGACATTTGTTCCCAAAGATGCTGCTATTAAAGGAGTCAAATCCGGTGAATATTATGCAGCAATCATTATTCCGCAAGATTTTAGCGAATCCCTGCTAAGTGTCCTGTCCGGAAAGATTGAAACTCCGGAACTTGAATACTATATCAATGAAAAACTCAATGCAATTGCGCCAAAGATCACCAGTTCAGGTGCAAGCACGATCCAGACACAGGTTAATAACACATTTTCCTCTGTTGCATCTGAGACAATTGCCGAGATTTTAAAGGATTCTGTATTCAACATTTCCGACTCTGTTGATTCAACAAATGCAGAGATTAATGATCTGCTTACAAAAGCAAATAATAATATCAAAGAATACGAACAGCTTCTAGAAAAATTCAGTAAAGACTCATCCAATACCTCAAAGCTGATAGAGAATGCAAAAGATGCATCTACATCTTTAGGAGATGTAGCAACATCCGGAGCAAATGCATTGTCCAGTGCTGACTCTGTCATGAATACGACACGTTCTTCTGCCGGAGATTTTTCTTCCGCACTTTCTAAGTCCCTCTCTGACGGAGAACTTTTACTTGGTCAGGCAAGCAGCTCAGCATCCACAGGACTGACAGAACTTGCTACCGCAGCCGGAAAGATCAACACTTCTGTCAGTGATGCGCTTGGTTATGCAAACTCAGTCAATGAACTGAATGCAGATATTCTTAAAAAAATGCAGGAACTTGCCAATAAGTTTCCGGGAACGATCGGAGATCAGATCAATGCACAGATTTCTGCCCTGCAAACTCAGAACCAGTCAAATCAGGAATTGATCAATAGTCTTCAGACTGGAAATAACGGAATCAAAGATGCGATTGATACAACAACTGCAACACAGGAACAGCTTACTTCTCTGACAAAAGAAAGTATCAATAACTTACATACTTTCCGTTCTACATTTGACCAGAATATTCTTCCACTGCTCGGTCAGACACTGGATACATTTTCCACACTGACCGGTCAGGTAGAAGGAATGCTAAACGGAGTACCGGCCACTTCTAAGCAGATCAATGATATGCTCGACCAGTTAGAGAGTGGATTGTCAAATACAACTGCTCTCCTTGACAGTACGAAGGAATCTTTAAGTGCCGTAAGCGACAAACTAAGTACAATTCAGACGGATCTGAATGCACTGACAGGCTCTGCTACATACCAAAAACTACTCTCTCTTGAAGGCATTGATGCAGAATCTATCTCATCATTTATGTCCTCTCCTGTGGAGATTAAAACAGAGACTTATTATGCCGTAGATAATTACGGTTCTTCTATGACACCGTTCTACTCTAATCTTGCAATCTGGGTCGGCGGTATCGTACTGATCGCAATCTTTAAGATGGAAGTGGACAAAGACGAATCCATGCGCGGTTACGGACAGACAACATTATACTTTGGACGCTGGCTCTTATACATGGCAGTTGGTCTTGTTCAGGGATTTATCGTCTGCCTTGGTGATACACTCCTTCCAGGAGTCCAATGCAATCATCCGGCACAATTCATCCTGACAGGAATGGTTTGCTCTTTCGTCTATGTAAATATTATTTATGCACTGTCACTTACATTTAAGCATATTGGTAAAGCGCTCTGTGTTATTCTCGTAATCCTGCAGATTCCTGGTTCTTCCGGAACCTACCCGATTGAGATGACACCAGCCTTTTTCCAAAAACTGCATCCGCTCCTTCCATTTACATATGGTGTGAATGCTATGCGTGAAGCAATCGCCGGTTTCTACGGTTCTAACTTCCGCAATGATCTTCTGATCCTGCTCCTGTGCTACGTGCCGATCTCTCTGCTTATTGGACTTGGACTTCGCCCGGCTCTTTCCGGACTGAACCATCTGTTCGACAAGAAACTGGCAGAGACAGAATTTATGATGTGCGAACCTCACGAAGCAGAACTTAGCAGAAGTACACAGCTCTCCATGCTCTTACAGGCATCTCTTTCCATCGAAGACCTTCGCCTTGTAACAGCTGAACGGGCACAGAAATTTGAAAACAATTACCGTAAGATGATTCGTATCGGCTTCCTTGCCATTGCGATCATCCCTCTGATCTTCCTGATCCTGATGTTCAGTCTCGAATCAAAGATTGTATTCCTGACTTTATGGATCATTTCCATCATTGCGATCTCAGTATGGTTGATCGTTGTAGAATACATTCATACAAAATTAGAAGAACAGAAAGAACTTGCCGGCATGTCTTATGAAGAAATGCTTGAAAACTTCCGTGGAAAGGAGGCGGAATAATTTGAAAAATATTTTTTTAATCCTAAAAAATGATCTGATGAAGATCCAGAAAAATGTCATCGCAATGATCGTTATTATGGGAATCACTGTAATTCCGACTCTTTATGCATGGTTTAACATTTCCGCAAGCTGGGATCCTTACGGAAATACAGGTGCGCTGAAACTTGCAGTTGCAAGTGATGACAAAGGGTATGAAAGTGATCTTATTGCCGTAAAGATCAACATGGGAGAGCAGATCCTCTCTTCTCTGCATAAAAATTCTCAGTTCAACTGGGTTTTTACTGATTCAAAAGATGCTCAAAAAGGTGTAAAATCCGGAGAATATTATGCTGCGATCATAATCCCTGAAGACTTTAGCCAGAAAATGATGAGTGTCTTCTCTTCTGAAGCTGAACATCCGGATCTGACTTATTATGAAAATGAAAAAGAAAATGCGATTGCTCCGATCATTACCGGAAAAGGCGCAACGGCTGTCCAGAAACAAATTAATCAGACATTCATTGAGACAATTGCCCAGACCGCACTTGATGCATTTCAGACGGTAGATTCAATCGCAAAGAAGACAGGTGATGATTCTCTGATCAACAATATGAGTAGTAATTTGAATCAGATGGGATCTGATCTTGGAACTGTTGCTGCAACTGTTCAGTCCTTCTCTGACATGACAAACTCTGCAGTTACAATGCTAAACACAACAACAGAATTTCTTCAGGAAACCGGTTCCGGCACAAAAACCAGCCTCAATTCCTTAAAGAATTCTGATTCCGGAATTGATTCATTAACTGCTGCCCTGTCCGGAACTACAAGCACGATTTCTGGCGCATTAGCACAGAATGCAAGCTTCTACACCGCTGTCTCTGATACTATTGACAAGGCTTTAAGTTCCTACAACTCAGATGCACAGGCGGCAGCAAATGCATTGTCTTCCGTAAGTAGCCGCGTACAGAATGTCATTGACGGGTATAATCAGCTTTCTGCTGCATTATCTGCTATTGCAGACGCCTCCTCAGATTATCCTGAGATTCAGAATGCGGTCAATGGAATCAATCAGCAGATTCAGCTGGCAATTGAACGACAGACTGCACTCCGTGATAAAATTAACGGTGCTGCAACTTCAATTACTACAGCAACTGCAAATGCCACTACATTAAAGAGTGAACTTGATAGTCTGATCAGCGAAGCAACCTCTTCCGTCAAGGCAGTTGAGACAACTTACGAACAAAATGTAAAAGGAAATCTTGATAATCTTTCCAATTCATTGAATTCTACAACAGGTTCTGTCTCCTCTATGCTTGGAAGCCTTGACAGCAGCATTGAAAATATTGCTAACGTTACCGGTTCTGCTTCAAGTGGACTTACAGGACTTCAGACAGCACTTACTAATTCTGCTGCTCTGTTAAAAGAATCTTCTGAAAAACTGACGGCTGTAGCTACAAAACTTTCCACTGATGATTCAGAAGGTATGGCTGCCGTAACAAACCTGTTATCCGAAGACTCCGAAACGATTTCATCTTTTCTCTCCTCCCCAGTCAAACTGGATGAGAAAAAGATTTATCCAATTGAAAATTACGGGTCTGCAATGACTCCATTCTACTCCACTCTTGCGATCTGGGTAGGTGCTGTTGTTATGGCTGCCATGCTAAAAGTCACTGTAGCTGATTCCACAAAGAAGAAACTATTCCATCCGAAAGAATATCAGCTCTATATCGGACGTATCCTACTTCTGATCATTATCGGTTTCATGCAAAGTGCACTCATCTGTCTTGGAGATCTTTTCTTCCTTGGTATTCAGTGTAAGCATCCGGTAATGTTTGTACTAACCGGTATGTTCACAAGCTTTGTCTATGTGAATCTGATCTATGCACTGACTGTCTCCTTTGGAGATATCGGTAAAGCAATTGCCGTTGTCCTGATGGTAATGCAGGTTGCAGGAAGTGGTGGAACATTCCCGATCCAGTGTGCACCGAAGTTTTTCCAGATTGTTTATCCACTTCTGCCGTTCACACACAGCATGAATGCGATGCGTGAATGTATTGCAGGATTCTACGGAACAACTTATGCCACAGAGCTCGGCAAACTGGCAATCTTCCTTGCACCGTCATTGCTGCTTGGTCTTCTGCTCAGAAAACCGATCATAAAGATGAACGACGCATTTATGGAGAAGCTTGAAAGTACACATCTGATCTAATGTAATGGTCTAAAATATATAACTACAAAAAACCCCTAAAACATTACCGTGTGAACGGTTCTGTTTTGGGGGGTCTCTTATTATTTCAGATTCTCTGTCTTTCGATTATAAATCTCCTAAAAAAGGTTTTCTGTAGAGATACTTTCCATCTCCTCGATTACCTTTAAATTCATTATTTTCAGCGATGATATTTCCTCTCTGCATTACGAGATCAATCTTTCCGTGCAGATCTGTTCCTTCATATGAAGTATAATCAACAGCTCCGTGCATCATCTCGTGAGTCAATGTCTGTTTTGCATTAGCATCAATAATCACAAGGTCTCCATCTGCTCCCGGTTCAATAATTCCCTTCTTAGGATACATTCCGTACACCTTTGCTGGATTTGTGCAGGCAACTTCTACCAGCTTGTTGATGCTGATTTTGTTTTTCATTACACCTTCTGAGAAAAGAAGAATCATTCTTTCTTCAACTCCCGGAGCTCCATTCGGACATTTTCTGAAATCATCCTTGCCGTCCTGTTTCTCTTTTGCATAATTGAATGGACAATGATCTGTCGCAACGATCTGAATCTCTCCTGCCTCTAATCCTTTCCACAGCGCATCAAGATCCTGCTGTGTACGAAGCGGTGGAGACATAATATATTTCAATCCATCCGGATCTTTATATCTGTCTTCTGTAAGTGTCAGATACTGTGTACATGTCTCGACAAAAATATTTTTTTGTCCGTTTCTTCTTGCTTCTTCAACTGCTTCAAGACTTTCCTTACAAGAAAGATGTACAATATACACCGGTGCATCACCTGCAAGCTTCGCAAGATAAAGGACTCTTCTTACAGCCTCTGCTTCTGCAAGATTCGGCCTGCTCTTTGCATGATAGATCGGCGCAGTCTTTCCGGCATCACCATATTCTTTCTTCAGATGCTCTACCACATAATGATTCTCGCAATGGAATGCTGTGATTCCATGCAGTTCTTTCATCTTCTTAAGAACTTCTAAAATACCATCATCATCAATCTTATAGCCATAAGTCATATAAACCTTTGTGCTCTGGACTCCGTCATCCATCATTGTCTCAAGTTCATTTAAAATAGACTCGTCTACATGCTGGACTACTCCATGGAATCCATAATCGATAACAGCTTTATCGTCTGCCAGTCCATGATATACATCCAGTTGATGATGTAGTGGGCATCCTGCCGGTCCGAATCCCATATGGTCTACGATTGTTGTAGTTCCGCCGCATGCGGCTGCAACAGTACCTGTATAAAAATCATCTACTGCTCTCGCAATTCCGACATCAATATCCATATGCGTATGAACATCAATACCTCCCGGGAGAACATATTTTCCTTTCGCATCGATCACCTTATCTGCATCCCCAAATTTTGCTTCCAGGTTTTTTCCGATACATTCGATCACACCGTCCTCGATCAGGACATCTGATTCATAAGTGTCCTCCGGTGATACGATCATTCCATTTTTTACAAGTGTTTTCATGATACTTCCTTCCACTCCTCTCTTAGTTTCAGTTATACTTCTACCGCAGTCTATGCTTTCCATAGCTGCGGTGATTTTTGTGCCTGATGAGTGCTGTTTCTAATCTCTGTCTTATGCTCAAACAGATAGGATACCAGATATAATCCCGAGATAGGTCCCAGCAACAATCCAAGCATTCCACATACATTATAAATCAAATCGTACACACTTGCCAGTACCATTCCACGGTTGAATAAATAAAGAGAGCATTAACTTCTTTCGCAAAGTCATTTTATCTTTCTCCCTCCATACTTTTCTCCATGTCATTCCACTTGTGTTATCATCTTTGCAACATATTCCATTTTTTCACAATCAACAAATGAATAATTCATAACATAAATATTTTCATACTTTTTCTTCTTCTCACTTGAATGATAATAGGATGACAATGCAGCCAGCTTAATTCCTTTGCTCTTCATTTTATCCAGAAATTCTTCTTCACTCAGGTTTGTATCTACTTTCATTAAAAAATGTACTCCTGCATCTTCTTCCAGAATCTGGATTTTAGTTTTCAATACTCCCTGTAAAAATGCTTCCAGGATCCGGTCTCTCTTCTGCTGATAATAATTACGCAGCCGGTTAATATGTTTCTCAAATGCCCCTGAATTCATAAACTGCGCTAACGTATATTGTTCAAAATTTGATACCGTACAGGAATAAAAAGAAAGTTCTCTGTAAAATCGTTCTGCCAATTCATCCGGCAGCACCATATAACTGATTCGCACTGTTGAACACAAAGTCTTGGAAAATGTATTCATATAAATCACTTTTCCCGATACATCAATGCTCTGAAGCGATGGAATTGGCTTACCGTTCAATCTAAGTTCACTGTCATATTCATCTTCTATAATATATCTATCTTTCGTTTTTGTCACCCAGCCTAGCAGTTCATAGCGTTTACTGATTGGCATTACGATTCCCGTTGGATAATGATGTGACGGAGAACAATGTATCACATTGATTTCTTTTTCTTCCAGTTCTTCTACCTTCGGTCCGTCCTCTTCTATTTCTATATACTCATAACAAGCTCCCATACTGCGATAAATTTTTGCGATTTTATGATATCCCGGATTTTCAACTGAATATTTCAATTCCTTTCCCAAAAGCTGAATCAAAAGACTGGACAAATATTCTGTTCCAGCACCAATAATGATCTGTTCCGGCCGCACCGTCATATTTCGGAATGCTTTCAGATAATCCGCAATGCTTTGTCTTAATTCCATTACTCCGCCACACGGTGGATTAAGCATCAATTCAGTCTGATAGTCATTCATTACTGCCCGCATCGTCTTTGTCCAAATAGAAAATGGAAATGCACTCTGTTCCGTCTGATTACTCGTAAAATCTGCGATATAAGCATTCTTTCCACCGGTAAGGTTTAACTTATTGCTGTAAATCCTATTTTCTGATAAACCACTCTCGCTTTTCATTCTGTCATCCCGCAGGTCTGCTACATAAAATCCACTCTTTGGAACGGAATAAATATATCCCTCTGCTGCAAGCTGACCATAGGCATTCTCGACAGTGATCACACTTATGGCCAGATTTTTTGCAAGTGCACGCTTTGATGGAAGTTTTTCTCCACTCTTAATTTTCCCTTGAATAATGTCATTCTTAATACATTTATACAAATATTGATAAAGCGTATCTGACCCTATATTTTCAAAATTATATGTCAACATATTTACTTTTTTCTCCATTCTGACCTTTTTGAATATATTAAAACTGAGTATTTTTATATAGTCACTTTGTCATTATACTATTACCTATCGAATTAGTAAAGAAAAGGAGATTTAAAAATGAGTACAAATAATGAACGTTATGAATTAAATAAAAATCTGGCACAGATGTTAAAAGGTGGAGTGATCATGGATGTTACAACTCCGGAACAGGCAAAGATTGCAGAAGCTGCCGGTGCATGTGCTGTTATGGCGCTGGAAAGAATTCCGGCTGACATCCGCGCTGCTGGTGGAGTTTCCCGTATGAGTGATCCGAAGATGATCAAAGGAATCCAGGAAGCTGTTTCAATCCCTGTTATGGCCAAATGCAGAATCGGACATTTTGCAGAAGCTCAGGTACTTCAGGCAATTGAAATCGACTATATTGATGAAAGCGAAGTCCTTTCACCTGCAGATGATGTCTACCATATTAACAAAAGAGAGTTTGATGTTCCATTTGTCTGCGGTGCAAAAGATCTTGGCGAAGCACTCAGACGTATCAATGAAGGAGCTTCTATGATCCGTACAAAAGGTGAACCGGGAACCGGTGATATTGTTCAGGCAGTTCGCCATATGCGCAAAATGAACAGTGAAATTTCCAAACTAGTAAGTATGCGTGAAGATGAACTTTTCGAGGCAGCCAAACAGTTGCAGGTTCCTTATGATCTTGTCCTTTATGTACATGAAAACGGAAAACTTCCTGTTGTAAACTTTGCTGCCGGCGGTGTTGCAACTCCTGCTGATGCTGCTCTTATGATGCAGTTAGGCGCAGAGGGAGTCTTTGTCGGTTCCGGTATCTTCAAATCCGGAAATCCGGCGAAACGTGCTGCTGCTATCGTACAGGCCGTTACAAACTATACAGATGCAAAACTGATCGCTGAACTTTCATCTGACCTTGGCGAAGCTATGGTCGGCATCAACGAACAGGAAATTGAACTTCTCATGGCAGAAAGAGGAAAATAAAATGACAATCGCAGTACTTGCCCTTCAAGGAGCATTCATAGAGCACGAACAGATGCTTCAAAAGCTTGGAGTTCATACCATTGAACTCCGACAGGCTTCTGATCTGCAAAAAGATTTTGATGGGATTATCCTTCCCGGCGGCGAAAGCACCGTTCAGGGAAAACTCTTACACGATCTTAACATGTTCGAACCTTTAAAAGAGAAGATTGAATCCGGTATTCCCGTTCTGGCTACTTGTGCCGGAATGATTCTCCTGGCTTCTGACATTGCTGAACAAGACGAAACCTATTTTGAAACCATTCCTATGACAGTCAAACGAAACGCCTACGGTCGCCAGCTTGGAAGCTTCCATACAAATGCTGATGCATCCGGTATCGGTGAAATTCCTATGACTTTCATCCGTGCCCCTTTTGTAGAATCCGTTCATGCTGACGCTTCCGGAAACACACCTGAGATCCTCAGTATTGTAGAGAATCGTATTGTCGGAGTGAAATATAAGAATCAGATTGCATTTGCATTTCATCCGGAATTAGATCAGGACACACGGATTCATGAAGCATTTCTAGGGATGATCAGATAGTTATCGCAGCATTCTCCAAGGTCTCGTGCAAGTACGGACTTTGGCTCGTTGCTCGCGTAAATAAAAGAAACCGACAGGATGTTTTCTAAATGAGCTTATCATTTTCATCCTGTCGATTTCTTTCTTTTTACTAGTACTATTAAGCAGGTTTTTTACATTGGTGTTCCAACCTCTATCAAATTCCCATCCAAATCATAAAAACGAACAATCTTCTGTCCCCAGCTATGCGTCATCAAACGATTCACAAACTTTATATTCGGATAAAGTTTGTCCAGTTTTTCGACAAAGGCTTCGATATTCTTCTCCTCAAAATATAGCTCACAGGAATTGCTCTCTGAAATGATATCTCTTTCCAGAAAGTTCTTCCAAATTGTTTTCTCCTGAAGAACAAGTCCCTCTGTCAGAATGACATTTCCTTCATTATCAAGTATTACATCAAGTCCAAATAAATCATGATAAAATTTCTTCGATTTCTCGATATCTTCTACAACAATCAAAATATTTCTTAATCTCATACTTCATAATCTCCTTGCGAGGTTTTATGCATCTACTTTCCACTCTGCCAGCGGTTTTAACTCAATCTTTGTTCCGTTTGGAAGCGAAAACCAATGGTCATTGATTGCTTTTACCGGATACGCTTTGATTTTCTCCATAATCTCTGCCTCTGAATCTACTGCAATGGAAATGTGATCGTATCCATTTTCTGATGCTGCATTCAGCTCCTCTATTTCGCAAAGCTGGATACCTTCTTTGTACCAGCATTTTCTTCCCGGTTTTTCACCGATTTCTCTCCACATATGCATCTCAAATACATCTTCAAAGAATCTCTGAGCTTCTTCATATGATTTCGTGCGGATTGCTGCGTGATCGATTCTTGCCATTTTGACACACTCCTTTTTGCTTATTCTACTACCTCTATATTACGTTATTTCTTTTTATTTTTCATTATAAACTCAAATTGTTTAACAAAAAAACAGCGCTTTCGCACTGCTTCTCATTCCTGTCTATATATCATGTACCTTCAAAACTACATACAGTCAAAACCAACATCATCATCCAAACCTATCACTGCTTTGGTTATGCCCTCGACCTAT
>NZ_JAJCNG010000080.1:0-476 GCF_020561005.1 Mediterraneibacter sp. 210702-DFI.3.120
GTATTCTTTCTTCATAAGTCTTTGTTGATTTCGCCATATCGTCTTCATCCTTTCTCTTATAATCAAATCTTGCTCTGCTAAGATTTGGCACACGATTCTGGTCAGCTCTGTTGACATAATTCCAATCAGAATCGTGGTGCATCCTTGCGGAGCATTATCTTGTCGATGTTTTTCCGACAAGATAAACATTAGTTCCCGGTTGCATATCAGGAGAAGCACATGGTATAATCCTCTTGCGTGTAGGTATATCATGGCTTCGGTCTGATAGAACCTTTGGCGGTTTCGTAGGAAGCCGCCTTTTTAAGTTGCCACATTTCTTGTGACAGTTTTTACATTTCCTTTATCCCTCAGATCTCGCCCCTCGTTGGCTTCCATGAACTTTTCTAAAATGTCAGTTTTAATAAGGACTTTTCTTCCGACTTTTAATACCGGAAGCTTCTTCCATTCAACCAGCTTTCTCAAAGTGTTTCTGCCAA
>NZ_JAJCNG010000081.1:0-475 GCF_020561005.1 Mediterraneibacter sp. 210702-DFI.3.120
CGGATTCATATATTTAACATCTGTTGGAATACGTCCATGTTCTGCAAGTCTTACCCAATTCTTTTTTTGCTTATTTGCTTTCCTGCTGGAAGAAAAACCTTCAAGCTTAACGTGGGTATTACTGAATTGTATCTTAACGTTGTCCTGATAGAACTTCGGCATTGATCTCTTTCTGGACTTGAATCTTGGGAATTTTTGCAAACCTTTGAAAAAGTTCTTATACGCAGTACAGGCATCTTTGATTGCCTGTTTGGTTACATTATTTGAAATATTTAATAACCATGCGTATTCATCAGAATGTCTAAGCTTTGTAAATTCTTTTCTGAGTTCTGAATCTGAAATGAACTTGCCACCCTTTTCGTAGTTTTCTTTTTCCCTGGCCAAAGCCCAGTTATAAGCAAATCTTGAAGCTCCTGCGTACTGAAACATCTTAGTTTTCTGTACGTTGTTTGGTATCAACATTACTTTTATGGCT
>NZ_JAJCNG010000082.1:0-472 GCF_020561005.1 Mediterraneibacter sp. 210702-DFI.3.120
CCCGATACATAAATATCTCCAATCTGCCAGCGTGCTTGATAGGTTTTGTATTTAATGCTTGCCGGATAGACATTGAAAATATCAGTCGGTAAACCTAAAATGTGCATGATGACATCTTCTGCGGTTGCAGTATCAAATACAATGCTGATGTAATCAATCTTAACGGATAAATTTTTGTGTGTAGTTATAGTGCATTACTCCTTTCGTATGTCCCGTTTTTTGCGGGGTAAAAATTGTGTTTTTTCCTTTATTTATCACAGTTTCTAGGTACTATGACATGTATGCGCAGGGCGGTGTTACATATACGCCCTTTACGAACGCCTAAAGGCGTTCCCTTTCTTCCTGTGTCTGCCCCGTTCTTAACGCTCACGAGCCTTGTAAGGCTCGTGGCTAAACGGAACAGCCCCAGTCAGAAACCTTATTTTCGGTCTGATAGTCCATGCTTATTCATGCTATCAAAGTGAAAATATAT
>NZ_JAJCNG010000083.1:0-458 GCF_020561005.1 Mediterraneibacter sp. 210702-DFI.3.120
TACAGGTGGATGATGATGTCGATGTCAGCTCCCTCTGCAACATCTTTTACATACTCGAACGGTGCATCCGGGTTCATACCGAATCTCAGCCACATATGTGGTGGCATAAGAAGAATTCCGTCAGCTCCTGCTTCTTTCGCTTCTTTTGCCATCTCGATAGACTCTGCTGTGTTCTCGCAGTTAACACCGGAGATGATTGTCATAACGTCTCCACACTCTTCTGCACAGATCTCTACAACACGTTTTCTCTCTGCTCTTGTAAGCCCTGTAATCTCTCCTGTATGTCCGTTACATACAAGTCCGTCCATTCCTTTTCCGTAGAATGTTTTGATTCATCTTAAGTATGCTCTGAATTCTGGTTCGTTGATAGAATAGTCATCGTTAAGCGGTACTGATACTGCAGGGAAAATTGTCTTGAATGTTTTTACTTTTGCCATTTTTATTGTCTCCTTTTTCTT
>NZ_JAJCNG010000084.1:0-452 GCF_020561005.1 Mediterraneibacter sp. 210702-DFI.3.120
TCTGTTTATTATCTGAGTAAGATGTATGCAGGTGAGATCAAAGAAGGTGAGGGATACGATTGTTTGAAGAAGTGTATCCATGTGAGTATTCTTGCATATGATCACTTTCAAGATGATAAAGAATGTTATCGCAGAATTGTATTCTGTGATGCAAAGACAGGAAAAGAGTATACAGATCTTATGGAGATGCATGTCTTAGAATTGTCGAAACTTCCGCCGGAAGAGAAGAATGAGACAAGTCTGTTGCAGTGGATGCGCTTTCTTGGAGGAAAAACCAGAAAGGATTTTGAAGAAATGGCAAAGAAAAATTCTGAATTGGAAGAAGCATATGACGTATTGGATAAATTAAGTGCAGATGAAAAGAAGAGGTTAGAATACGAGACAAGACAAAGAGCGATCAGAGATTACAATATAGGAATGTTAACCGCAGAAAGACGAGGAATTGAAGCTGG
>NZ_JAJCNG010000085.1:0-414 GCF_020561005.1 Mediterraneibacter sp. 210702-DFI.3.120
GGAGTGGTTGAATGACATTAGAAGAAAGCAAAGAAGTAATTCCCATGATGGAAGCAATGATTACACAGATAGAGGAACAGCAGAATATCATGGCAGAGATGCTTCAGGAGATACAGGAAAAGGACGAGAAGCTGATGTGCTTTCAGGAGCAGGAAGAACGATTGCAGCAATTAGAGAAAGAATTGTCAGAGCTGCTACAAATCTTACCGGATACAGAAGAACTGTTGATGCTTCTGGAAGAAAAGACAGACCAGATACAGAAACTCACAGACGAAAATCAGCAATGGCAGGAATTGGCACAGAAATTAAACAGCGAGAACCGGCTATTGCAGAAACAGAACAGCGAATTACTGAACTTGAACAGCAATTAGAGAAAGGAAGGTTGATTGATGAACGAATTAAGAAACTCAAAGA
>NZ_JAJCNG010000086.1:0-411 GCF_020561005.1 Mediterraneibacter sp. 210702-DFI.3.120
AGGACAATCCCGATTTACCAGCACCGATATAAACAGTCTTTGCGGTGTCGAAATCATCAAACTTGCTTTCGTCAAAGTGGTAGCCCTCACTATTCGAGATAAATTCCTCTTTTTCGCATTTCTTCTTTATCTGCTCTATGGTAAAGAATGGTTTTTCGTTTTTATCATCAATGGCAATATCAAGTCTTGTAAAATGGAAGTTATCCCGTCCGTATCTTCTCTCACAGCGTCGGAACATATCCCCAAAGGTATAATTCCTACTGTCGAGAATACGGAAAATATCATCACAACCTCTGCCAGTCATAACAAGATAACAGCCTAACCCTTGTGGGTTATCCTCTGTTTTCCTTGCGTCCCCCGATACATAAATATCTCCAATCTGCCAGCGTGCTTGATAGGTTTTGTATTTAA
>NZ_JAJCNG010000087.1:0-411 GCF_020561005.1 Mediterraneibacter sp. 210702-DFI.3.120
AGTCAGAAGAGTGGAAATTCCAAAACCAGACGGAGAAATGCGAAAGTTAGGAATTAATCTTACAATGTAAAGCCGGCTTATGCCCCGCAAAGCGGCTCTGGGCTTGACATTCGATTCCTTATGAGTGTTAATCAAGCCAATCAATGGTGGTTTCCGCTCCGGAATACCGGTTTCCATGTTACCGGAATCTGGGTTTCTTGAGTTAGACAAGAATATCCACCAAATTCTAAGAAAATAGCTGATTTACAATAATTCAAAAGGTGGCAAACAAAGCAAGAATTATTAAAAAATGAAATATTTTATGATCAGCGAACTAATAAGAGGGACGTTTTTAGCGCCCACTTTCTTAAAGAAAATATAAACCATATAACGAATTTCAGAAAGACTTCCCTGAAATAGAAGAATCTGGAG
>NZ_JAJCNG010000088.1:0-388 GCF_020561005.1 Mediterraneibacter sp. 210702-DFI.3.120
GGGAAAATTCATTCTGCAAGGCAATGTCAAAGCTGTATGCAAGCTGGGCGTTCTTTCCACGCTCGGCTTTTTCCACGGCGTTCCATAGGGTCTGGCGGTCTGCGTATTCGGGCGGTGCATGGGACGGCAGGAGAATGTCAGAGCAGATCACGCCGCCCTTTCTGGTGTAGTCGCTGTATTCGCCGTAATACTCGCTATACAATCGCGCCCCGGCTCGGTAGGCGGCAGAAGCGATAGCGGACTGTCCTGCGCTTCGCTTAGTCTGCGTGACGCTCAGATGAAATAGTGCCATCGGCTTTCAACTCCTTTTCTCTGTTCGCTTGGTTGGTGTGAGTAATCGCCATGTGACGGACGGCTCGCTGGACTTCGGACAGAGAAAAGATGTGTT
>NZ_JAJCNG010000089.1:0-384 GCF_020561005.1 Mediterraneibacter sp. 210702-DFI.3.120
ACAACCTAAAACCGAAGAAAGGAGCGCAAGTTATGAGAAAAAACGAGAAAATCACAGCTCTGTACGAACGACTGAGCCGTGATGACTTTGGCAAAGATGATGACCAACAGCGTGAGAGCAATTCCATTTCCAATCAAAAGGCTATGTTGGAGGAGTTCGCCGCACGGCAGGGCTTTACAAACATTGTCCATTTCACGGACGATGGCATTAGCGGCACCTGCTTTGACCGTCCCGGATTTTTGGCAATGATGAAAGAAGTGGAAGCCGGGAATGTGGAGTATCTGTGTATCAAGGACATGAGCCGCATGGGTCGTGACTATCTGAAAGTCGGTCAGATTATGGAAATCCTGCGTCAGCGTGGCGTTCGCCTTATCGCCATCAATG
>NZ_JAJCNG010000009.1:0-110429 GCF_020561005.1 Mediterraneibacter sp. 210702-DFI.3.120
CGTCATCACTCAACACGCATCAGACTCCTTTCCATTGAATATCTGTATATATATAATAACGAGTTATGCACTTAAAATGATTAAAAGATTCCTCATTTTTTCTTAAAACGAATGAAACGATTAAACCAATATTTTATCTCAACCCCTTTCAGAAATATCAAATAAATCAAACACTACCTTTTTCTCCGCTTAGAGTAATACTTCCCACACCACACAATCCTGCACCGGAAGCTCTGCCTGTGTCATGACACAGGCGAAATCTCCCACACTTTCCTATCGTCTGTGTGGTCGAATTTCCATAGGGAAGTATCCCTAACCCTCTCTCGATTTTTCTTCGGTTATTCTTCATTTTACCGTCGAAATGTATTGACCGTTCCTACCTTCTTTGCTACAATTTGCTGTGGGTGATTGTGCCCAACACTGAATAAAACCTGAAACGAACTGTTGTAAAAATCGAACATTTTACAGCAGTTTTTTTGTACCCAAAATCAGAAAGGAAGTGGCAGAAATGACAAATCGAAACCGCGCCAATCCGGTGCAATTTTATCTCAGCGATGATGAGCAGTACATCCTCAACACCAAATTCAAAGCATCCGGCATGAAGAGTATGTCTGCGTTCCTGCGCAAGCTGATCTTATATGGATAGGTGTATGATGTTGATTACAGTTACCTGCGAAATTATAATACGGAGTTGGGACGTATCAGCTCCAATTTAAACCAGATCGCAAAGAGGGTAAACAGCACTGGAAACATTTATCAAGAGGATATAAACGAAGTAAAGGAGTTGATGAATAAAGTATGGCGTACACAAAAATCCATGCTATCAAAGCAACCGTTGATAAAGCGATAGACTACATCTGCAACCCCGAAAAGACCGATGAAAAAATGTTTGTTTCCTCTTATGCCTGTTCTCCAGAAATCGCAGCTTATGACTTCAAATATACCCTCGACCACTGCCGGGAAAACAGTCCTAACAAATCCTATCATCTGATACAAGCTTTTGCTCCGGGAGAGGTTGGTTTTGAAGAAGCGCACCGCATTGGAAAGGAGCTTGCAGATAAACTTTTAGAGGGAAAATATTCGTATATTGTTACCACCCATATTGATAAAGGACACGTCCATAATCACATCATTTTTTGCGTCGCTGATAACATCGAACATAACAAATATCACGACTGTAAACAGTCCTATTACCACACCCGGAAACTGAGTGATGAACTGTGCAAGGAACACAATCTTTCCGTCATCATTCCGGGTGCGCAGCGTGGCAGAAAATACAAAGAATGGCATTCCGAGCAGAACGGTTCTGCATGGAAAACGCAGATCAGAAAGAACATCAATTTCTGCATCAAGTCGGCTTCCACTTACGAAGAATTTCTGCTTCTGATGAGAGCCAAAGGTTATGAAATCAAAGGGGAAATTTTTGAAGAAGGAGCTGCCAAATACATCTCATTCCGCCCTCTGGATAAAGAGCGTTTTGTGCGTGGCAGTGCGAAGTCTTTAGGAAAGGAATGCACAAAGGAACGGATCAGGGAACGCATTGAAAGAAAACGGGAACGAAAGGCAATTATCCCCAAAAAAGACTACTCTGCCCGCAGACTTATTGACACCTCTGACGAGAAATTTCAGAACAGTCCGAGACTGCAAAGGTGGGTTACCATTGAGAATTTAAAGATCGCCGCACAGAGCTATAATGAGGTTGGTTCGCTTGCAGAACTGGAACACAAAATTGCGGTAAAAACCGAAGCCGGAAAGTCTGCAAAGCAGAGCGTGGTGGAACTGGAACACCGTATCAAAGACCTTGCGGAAATCATCAAATATGCACAGCAGTACAAAGACAACCGCTCCTATCATATCGGCTACAAAAAAGCCAAGAACCCGGACGCATATTTCCGCAGATACGAAAGCCAGCTCATTCTATATGGCGGTACAAGGCGTGTACTTGAGCAGACTGGGATAAACTTAAAAGGATTGAATGTTGATGAGCTAAAAGCAGAATATCAAGAACTGATGAAACAGAAAAATCTCAATCAGCATCTTGGGAAAAATATGCCCACTACTCAAGACATAAAGAACAGGCAGCAATCTCTATAAATTTGGTAGTATGTTAACCCATTTTATAGTATAATGAATTCACTACTTAACAAAGAAGCACTCTATTCATATACTTACATTCATAGACGAAAGTGGATACCCTCGCCCTACAGATTCAACCAAGAATCCTATCCTGCTTGGTGTCCGGATCCATGAGAATGATATTAAACCAATCATAAATCAGATATACAAATTAAAAGATTCCATTTACAGAAAACAGGACGAAATAAAGTCTACAAAACTAATTCGTGAAGCAACTATTACTAAGAATCGTACAAATAATAAAGCGTATGTTGAAGGCATGGTGGACATCATTACCTCTTATGACGCTGCTATTTTTGCCATAATTATGGACAAGCCAGATGAACCAATTATTGTTCCGGAGCATCATCTTCCAAAGCAGTATTACCTTCTTTTTAAAAAAGTTGAGTTTTACTGTAATCATCATCACTATGGCAAAGCTATGATGATATTTGATGAGGTGCATGAGGATATTGACCGAAAAATTGCTGAGGCAATTACAGGTTTTCTTTTCAAAACGAAGTTTGGGCGTTCTTTCCATCACATATTAGAAATGCCTTTGTTTGTCAGTTCTGCTGTAACTCCTGCAGTACAGTTCGCCGATATATTTGCTGGTATCGTGAGACATTATTACGAAAATGAGCTTGACCAAAAAGAACCAGGAACAGAATTTCAGGAATGGCTTGTAGAGCTTTTCACCAAACTACATAATCTTACGGAAAATAACTCTATCCCCAAATCACATTATCTGGAATATGGCTTTCAGAAAATGGGCAAAAACTTCTCCTATCCTGTAAGCGAGAAATTTACTACTTCTGATAATGATGAAAGCCTTCTAAGTGAATAATTTTTTGTTTGACTTCATACAAATATGGTGTATAATATTACTAGAGTTATATGTTGTTCCGTCTTGGAGCTGCGTAGGACTCGTAATATTGACAAAAGTATCGCACCTGCAGTTTAGCGAGTGCGATTTTTGTATTATCTATATTTACCTTCAAACAATTCCCATACAGAAAAAGCCTCTTGTGCTATCTCATCATAAGGCGGTGCTGTAACGCCTAAAGTTGTATTTCCCATATCAGAAAGTCTTAAACTGCACAAATTTACACCGCTCATTTGTTGCCTTATATCTTCTTCCTTGCTAAGAAACCATTCTGCTTCGGTCACAAATAATTTGAAACTCATTTTCTCTATTTCCCGAATTATGTAGAAGTATATGTAATTAAGCTCTATCCACGCTCTACGAAGCGGATTTCCATATAAAGTATTTACTATTTGCTTGGAGTAATCTCCAAGTCCCATTCTCTCCCACTTCTTCTTTAGCAAATCATACAGTATCCACTTTTCCACACTACATCTTCCTTCAACATTATCAAATTCTAAATCCCAATTTCCGTTATAATCAGGATCCATAAATGTAGGTAGAATTGACCGTCCATGAGCTGCTGCATTCCTTATGGCGCACAAATCACTGATAAATCCTATACATTCTTTCATTTTATGTAAAATATCTGGAATGCTGTCTTTCCTAGAACAAACATCATAAAAAATAGTTATAAGTTCTGACAACTCGTTTAACTCTAACTGTTCCATCAAATCCAACAATGGCACAGCATTCTCATCCGTTAAGTAGTCAAACTCATCCGAGCTGCCCCTGTATCTTCTTTTATCTCTTGCCCGCTTAATCAACTTCGCAATTTTAGGTTTCTTGGCTACCCATTCTGATATTACTTCTGCTCCTACATCATGTCCGTCATCAGCAATCCTTATTCTATTGAAATATGTTTTATAAGCATTTTCTATGCCAGTAATCCATGACAAAATGTTTTTCCTAAACTCAATATCTATTCTATCTATTACAAAAAGCAAACCTATTTTAAACTTAGCATCAATACAATCAAGGTCAATATGCTTTCCTGCTTGTATTTTTATGATTTCTTTGCAAGTAAATATTCCCGGTGATAAGTATTCCAACCTTCTTGGTTGAAAGTTATTACCTTCAAGCCAATCGACAAATTCCTTATCATCCAATACCGGATAATAGAAATTGTATTCACTTAACCTTTTTCTAATATTTTGAATGGCATTATTCTCAATAATTCGTTCTTGATATTTCCATTCATCTCCTATAAACCTAATATCTGTGGCTTCTTTGATATCTCGGTCTCTTACTCCCTGACTTTGACTTAAGGAAAACTCAACCTCATCTGTGTATTTAATATATTGTTTTCCTTCTTTTTCTTCCAACATAGATTTTTCTATTCTAAACGGTATCCATTCATGTTCAACTTTATATGCGTCTGTATCAATTATTCCATAATTATTTTTTAGCTCCAGTATTCTTTCTCTTGGCATACTATTCCCACTCCTTTCCACATGGTATTGATGAAATTCTTTTATTTTTTCCTGTCAAAAACACCCTTACATAAAACGAAACGCTAAGAGGCACTTTTACAGCCCCCTGAGGAGATTTTTTTATTTTTTTCGGTTAATTGAATACTTAAAAACAAAAAACACTCACCTATTCCAGGTGAATGCCTTATCAAAATTTCATTATTTTGTTGTCTGTGACGCTTACTCAGAAACGCTTGTGTATCTGCTAAAATGTAATTGCCAGCAATTATATTTTCACGTGGGTATGGGGACGTAATCCCCATCAATTCTGCTACTCGTAAGTAATACAAAATTGTCAAAATGACAATACTGTAATACACGGGTGGATCTTGCTCTAGTTGTAACATGTTCATTTATGCAATAATAGGCCCAAATGGGCACTTTCACCATTCGAGCCTATATTATATGTCTTTTGGATAATAGATTAAAAAGTAGCTGCCTAGACGGTATGTTTTTATCGTAGAATTGATTTTGTTCAAACACTACTGACTCATCAAATTAGATAAATCATCATTTTGAACAAACGATCGCATATCGTAGAAATCATCAAGATAATTAATTCATACTCTGAGCGAATTCGTTTCAGATAAGGATCTAATTACACCGCCCATCCTTAGTCCTTCCATCTTCTAATGTACACAAACTTCATTTGATTTTATAACAGAATAATCATGGACTGTGCATCCATCAAGATTTTCTATCTTATTCTCAATATAATCTAGCAACTCTGTCCCATCCAAATATATATACATCTGTGGAGCAACAAATCCCGAAACATCACGTCTTAAAGCACCGAGTGAAATTTCCGTAGTTTCTTGAAATTCATTGATTTCCATAGCGTATCGATATAATTCTTGATACTTCTCAATACGAACAACAGCCGCTTTATCATTTTTAAACTCTTCTCTCCAGTCAGATAACAAATGTCGCTTACCTAGATATACTATGCCTTTAATTGCCTTAATTGGTGCACTCACATACATATATGCCATAATTGGTTCATCTGGAAAGTTTCTTCTATGTTCAAATTTTTTCTTTCCTGATTTTATTTTCTCATATACTTCCGGTTTAAAACTTAAAAGCATTTTTCTCACTTATGACACCACCTTAATTCCATCTACATTCGATATTAAGAACTTCCATCGGCATACTAACAAATTGAACATCAAACTTAAGGCTTGGTTCGACCTTTGTGCTTGCATTGTGAATTCTAAAGCTGAGTTGCCAACCATTATCAAGATACATTTCTACTGTATTATCACTGCCAGGTTTAAACTCAAGTGCCACAAGTCTTGTAGGCAACTTTACAATGGGTACTGTGATTGCAGATACTTTATTCTTCGCTGGCTTATTCAATGTATCATGCATATTAAATGTATGAATCATCGTAAGTCTCTTACTATCTTTGCTCACGACTTTATAATAATCTTCAATACCAATTAAATACTCAATCATTTTTCTCGGCATCGTCTGATCTTTTTCATTTGCTCGATTTATTTCATCAATAAATGCTTGTAATAATGGAATGTATACTTTCTGACTCTTGTCTGCAATTTCAGACCATTTTGTACCATAATTTTTTTCCTGTTTCAACAAATCAAATACAGGCTCAACCGCCTCCCAATATTCGTCAGAACAAGGCATTCCAAACCATTCATTCCCAAAATCTAACTTATGACTTAATCTACTATGCTTAACTGCATCATGATTGTGCTTAATACTTAAACCAATTTCCCATTCAATATTTTTTCTCTTTATAACAATATCTCTAACATCACCTTTTACACCTTGACCATCTTTTTGAAATTCAAGAGTAAGCTCGTCACTATCAACTTCTGCCATTCTCGGCTCAAGTTCTAATACCATATCAATAGCAGCTCCAGCAGATGTCATAAATATTTCCTGCATATCTTCATCCATTAAAGACCATGCTTTTTCATTTGCTACCAAACTGGAATTCTCAACAATTCTTGTTTTTCTTAACTCAGCTATTGCTTTATATAAAGTTTGCATCCAAGCATATTCATATGCTCTACCTTGATCATTACTCTTTGTGCTCACTTTCTTCTCATTAACCTCCTTTGCATCAATAACCTCTCTGTCGATTTCAACAGAAGAGCCTTTTCCTTCAAGATACAATTTAATTGCTATCGCAATCTCATACGCTAAATTCACAGGAACCGCATTACCGATCATCTTATATGCGGTATTGGTATCGTTATATATAAATTTAAAATCATCCGGAAAACCCTGCACTCTCGCAACTTCGCGAATTGTCATTCTTCTATAAAGATGCTCTTTGCCTTCCACAAATCTACAGTCATTAGTTCCAACTTTTACCATTTTAGGAGCTTGTGGATGTAATTGACATTGACGTCCAGATGCTTGAACTGTATATGCCTGTTCATCCCAACTCTTCACACGATTACGGCTCATAAAAATAGGCGAATATGCACCTGTAAAATATTCATTATTATTTATTGCTTCTGGATTGTGTCGGTTCTTTTCCCCGGAAGGAATTGCAGTATCTTGTAAATCCCAAATTATGTCACGCAAGGTAATTTTTTTAGAATCATCCTTTGTTGAACCTTTAGGAAAACCAAATTCTATATTTAAATCTTTTCTGAATCCTATATAAAATACTCTTTTTCTCTCTTCTGCAACACCATAATCTTTAGCATTAACCAACGTAAAAGAAACATCATATCCTGCTTCATCAAATAATTCCAAAATATTTTGAACGGCAATTGAATGTCTATTGGCAAGCATTCCACTCACATTTTCTGCTAAAAAAAACTTTGGCTGAAATTCCTTTAATATTCTTATGTAATCAAAAAATAACTGACCTCTTGCATCCTTAATTCCTTTAAGAGAACCTGCTTCTGACCATGACTGACATGGTGGACCACCTATGATACCATCCACTTCTCCGTCTATATATTGGGCTATATCATCCTTTGTAACTTGCCTGATATCACCCTCAATTAAATGTGTATTAGGATGATTAACCTTGTAGGTTTCCCATATTGTTTTGTCAAATTCATTTGCTACAGGTATATTAAATCCAGCTCTCTCAAAACCTAAATCAAGTCCCCCACATCCACTAAACAAACTAATTACATTCATTAAATTATGCTCCTTCATTCTCGTTCTTTTTTATTATTTTTGCAGCTTCAATAAGTGCTGTTCTCCGCACAAATTCACTATAAGAAGCATATGCCTCTAATCTGGCTGCCTGCTTGAATTTATCTAATTCTTCTTCGCTCACTCGTATGCTTATTGATATTGATTTTTTCACTTTTGAACACCTCCAACTACCTATTATTTTATCTCATGCAGTATGTCAATGTCAATACTTTGTAGCACAAACAAACGTTCCTTTACATAAGAAAATCTGATGTACTATTCTACACCAGATTTTCTTATCATTTCTTCTATATTAAAACTATCCTAACACATATCTATATCAATCCCAAGTCTACAACCACCTCGACAAAGTTCCGTTTGTCTGCAACTAGAGCATTTTTCTTTTCTTTGTTCCCTGAAAGCAACAAATTTATCTCCCTGCCATATTTCTCTTAATGTTTTCGAATTCATTGATTCGGATATACTTTTGTCCCATATACCAAATGAACACGGATAACAATTCATTTGACTGTCTATGTACATTGAAAAAGTGGCCGCTTCACAAGCATCTATGCTAACTGCTGGTACTGTATCTCCCCATCGCAATAATGCGGGTGTAAAACATGTATCAAATCCAACTCTGTACGGATGTTTAACCTTTGTTGCAAGAGATATAAATCTTTCAATTCGAGAATCCGTATTTTTTAATACCTTTTCTATAATACCATTCCCCACAGGCTTGTACAAAATAAATATAACTGCATTCACTCCTTTAGGAAATGAATCCATCTCCAATCTTGTGATTGCTTCATTAATAGTATCTTTCGATACCACATAATGAATATTTGTAGTACAACCACTTTTCACCAATCGTTCTACAGCATCTATTGTTTCCTGATTACTTTCTTTTCCATCCATGAAACGTGAATACCAGGACACTGCAACGGCACCACAATATTGCTTTATCAAACCAACTTCATTATCTGTTATAAGAAAACCACTTGTTGTCATATTCGGAATAATTCGATATGCTCTACATGATTCCAGTATATCCTCAATTTGTGGATGTTTATTAGGATCTCCAGCCCCACCTAATGCAATTTGGAAAGTTTTACCTGCTGCTTGTTTTACAATTTCCATAAAATTCTCATATGACATATGTGGAGCATATGTTGTAAAACCTTTTTGGTAACAATCAATCCCAGCGTTCCTACAATATTGTCCACCATTGCAATGTCCCATGATTCCCACATCAAGCAATTCAGGAAACGATCTCATTACTGGATCAACGCCATTGATATCACTGCGAAATAAGGTTCCATTTTCTTCGTTAAAAATTTCAAAAAAACCAAACACTTCATCTTTATAAATAATCATCTTTACCACACGCAAGCTCTACCATTAAGATAGAAATCCTTGTCCTCTATTTCAAAACTATCAGTAGTAAAAAACTGTGTTATAGGCGAATCATCGCTACTTGTATATCCCCAATAAGCATGATACCCCTTGTTTTTAACAAACAATCTTGCAGATTTCTCTCCGAAAACTTTTTTTATTGATTCATAATCCGGTATTTCATAGTTGTGATATCTTAAACCTCCATCTAAAGCATATATTATGCTTCTGCATAATTCTCGGCCTTGTTTTTCAAGCATACCATCCTTTATAAAACCTAATTTTTCAAACAAATACTCTTCTGTTAATTCCTCTTTCGATATAATAAGGAAATTAGTAGAAGAACTATTCGTAATAAATCCCATCCTGATCTTCATCTTCCAATCCTCCTACCGCTTTTGAAAAAGCTTTTTTAAAACTTTCATCATAATTAAGTGTTTCTATATTTCTTTCAACTGAACAACGTGAACACTCTTTCATAGAATAATTTCCTTCAGCCAATTTTTTAGCATCATCTAATTCAATATTAAAATGTTCTTCTATGAACTTTTCTACAGAGCAAAATTCTTTCCGATAGTACTTTCTATATTCTTTTTTTAAATTTATCGCTCCTTGAAAATAATAATCATAAACTCTGGAAATCATATTTCCGGCAAACGTATTTTTCTTTACTCCCAGCGTTTTCATTACTCGCCTTTTACACGGTACATCTTTATGCTTAAAAAATATTCTTCCATTTATCTTATAACACGATGTTTCATTCATAATCTTTTACCTCTAAACCACAGGCTATCCTCATTTCTAAAATCATATCATTTTGTACTTTATCATGTGTAGGCAAATTGTAGAAAAAATCTTCAAGTTCTTCCTGCTTATCTTTATCATGTAATTTAAAGCACAATAAAAATAATTCAGCTATTTTTTGAATCTGTAATTTTCGTTCTGAATCTGATAGTTCATTATAATATTTGATGAAATCTTCTGGAATAAACCTGTCATCCATATTATTACGTGCACTAATCGTGTGAAATGTATTAAGTATGGCATCTTTATTTTTCAATCCAAATAAGATTCCTAAATATATATCTAAATTATATATTCCTCCATAAAGTGTTCCATCTAACATTGTATCAAAAAACATTCCACCATCTTCATATGGATCTTTTCTTAAACAGTCTTGAATATACGTAATTTCAAAATCAGTCAATTCGAGACCAGATGTTAAGATAATCCTTAATCCTAGATTTTGAAATTCTTCCTTGTAACGCATACTCCAATATGACTTTCTTTCTCCACCTTCCGGAATACGGTATAAATCAAGAATTGAATTACACATTTTTTCTGTCTGCCCTAATTTTGAAACCAATTCATCTGTTTTAAAAAAGACATAGCAATAATGAATAACTCCCTCTGTACAAGATGCACCTGTTGCTTTTAATTGTTTTAATTTTTCGATAACGGATTCTCCATCCACATTATATGCCGATATATTATTTAATAAAATTTGCCGTGCTAAACAATAATCTCTCATTTCATCAAAAACAAAATACACGACTTCCTTTTCATTTCTTGCAATTGTACCTTTATGGAAAACCAATTTTTTACTAAGAAGAATGCCACTATTTACTGTCTTCCGTATATCACCGGAGGTAATTCCTGTCTTTTCCAAGTCAGTTATACTGATTTCATCATAATTATCACTGTGTATCATGAAATCAGTCACTGTGTCGAGCACAGTTTCGAGATATTCTCTGTTATTTTGTTTTAGTTTTTCGATATACTGTGCAAATATTTCATGCTTTCGAATGGAATACACATCTGCATTACTATCCTTATTAACTTCGAAAAATATTCGTAGTAAAAGTAATTGCTCACTAAGTACGCTTTTCACCGCAAGGGAGATATTTCCACTATAATTAAAATGATTACTGTATGTCTTAATAATACGATTAATTGCTGTAGACGTATAATGTTGCTCCTTTAAATCAAACTCAAATACTGGTATATTAACTTTTTCTACAAGATATTTTCTAAAACGTTCTTTATAGTATTCGTTTCTACAAGATACAACTATCTTCGCTCTACTATAGTCAGCAATTTTATTGATAAATGCGCTAATCTGGTTTCCAAACCCATCACTGTCATTTTCATTAATAGCATCAACAATTATAAATAGAAACTTATTCTGAACAGTTAACAGTAAGTTTACCAAATAAAGATAAATCTCTTTATGCTTCTTATATAAATCTGGAAGCCCCAATTCATCGAATATAAAATCTAAAATATCACCCTCAATCTCTCTAGCATTCAAAAATATTGTCGTTTGCTTAAGGTTAACTAAAAGTTCACTAATACTACACAACAAATTTGTCTTCCCATTTCCAGCACTTCCAGTAAGTATAAGATACTTTCCATTAGCAACTTTACTATATTTTAGCAAACTTCCAAGTATTTCGTTATACGGATACTGTATTATTTCAAAAAGGATCTGTGATTCTTTATAATCTTGTTTAAATTCTATACCTGAGTTCCGAAAATTATTATGAAATTCGTATGCCGAATTCACTGTCTCCAAAATTTTCTTTGTGGATGCCATTCTGTTAAGACGAAAGCACACATTTTGATTATCACAAGCTTTTTTTAGAATCTCACCATATGAATTATCATATACATAGTTAAAATTTTTAATCAGCCTCTTTCTCCACTTCTTGCCATATACAAAATATCGTAATACTTCTTTACTGTTATTAAGCTCCACAAAAACACCCGGAATATATTTTCCGTCCTGAATCAATTTCTTAACTTGTTCACCAGTATACTTATTTGCTTTTTTTCGTATTGAAAAAAGAGAATTCATAAGTACAAAAATCGCAACCACTAGTGTAATAAGCCACCATATATTTTGTATTATATCACTAAAATTACTAAGTAAATTTATTATCCTTGAAAAAGATGCGCCTTCTGTACACTCATTCTCCGTTGCAGAAGACATATTTTGAGTCGATATAAAATTCTGTTCTTTCTCGTTTTCTATTATATTTTCCCCTTCGGATGAACAAGCTATTTCTTCCGTATCCTGCTCCTCAACATTTTGCTTTTGTATTGTTGCTTTTTCCCGCTTTCCTTCTATACTTGCAGCTTCTGATATTGGAGAAAAACCTATAACAAGCAATGCAACTACTAATCCCAAAAACATAATTGCCTTTATTTTTTTCATAAGTACTTCCTCTCTTACACAACATTATATTTTTTGTACTCTTGAAATTCCAACGCTCCCCCTGTACTCCATGCCCTACTTTATATATATCATTCTCTTGTAGCACCAGAAATAATTTCTACTAATTCCGGATACGACACAATAGGGAAAGTAACTTTTTTATATCTTGAAACCAGTACCTTATTCATACACATATACGGTATTACTTTATAGCCGATATAGTCTGTGCATCCCAATTGTTGGATCACTTGATCAGCATTCTCACGTAAATAATCAATTCTTCTTTGGAACTTCTCATCTTCCTTATGTTCATTAAAAAATCTATTCTGCTGACGATACATATCATAGAAAGTAGCTACTTTTTCAATTACTTTGCATTCTACAATCCAGATAGACTTATTATTAATATCTACAGCAAACACATCATAGTCTCCAAGCCACTGCGGATGAGATTTATTTAATTTCATTAATTCAAAATTTTGCTTTATGATATCAAATTTATTTTTCTTAAATGAATTCGCTATATCATAGACAATCTGTTTCTCATACGATTTTTTCCACTCCACTATTAACTGTTTTGTTTTATTCATACGCACTTCATATGGTAAAATAAAATCCATTATTCCGTTAAGCCAATCTTTTTTCAAACGATCCATTGTAATAGGTGAAAATATAATGTCGCCATTAATACTTACAAGGGGCATTAATTCAAACCTGGTATCTCTTGTTCTTCTTTTACCGATTGGAAGATAAAAATTGATCTTACCATTTTCTGTCTTAAGATTTTGAGAAGAGACCACTAAATAGTTAAAAAGAGTTGCGGCATCTTCTTCTGTAATAACATTATTCATTTGCTCCAGGAAATCTCTCAATAATTCTTTCATAGGTGCTCTGAATACATTATTGCCAATCTTTTTAACGATTGTCTCTGAAAAAGAATTACTAAAATACGATAAGATATCTAAGAAGTCTGTGAGGTCAAATCCCATATCTTCCTTAAATGTTTCCTTCACCTTTTCAAGATATTTGAAATCTGTTTCATGATCTCGCTTTAATCCCCCTGAATATGAATATATCCTATGATGCAAACCACTTAATGCCTCAGCATCTTGATCATCTGCTAAAGTATCCACTACATACTCATCTGTTATTTCTATATAGGCTTCGTTATCTGCAAAATGGCACATATCTGCTACATCATTTAAAACAACTAGCCAATTCGCATATGCTAATAAAAGATTTATATCATCTATGGTTGCAAGTGTTTCTGATTCACAATGCAAATACAAATTTGTTTCTATTAGATAAAGTGTATTTCTATCATCATGCTTTGCTTTTTCTCTTTGGTCTATAATTCGGTCTCTGACTTCTTTATCTTTCTTCTCATCTAAACCAGAATACGAGCCATATCTTTTCCAATTAATATCTATATCATGCAACAATGTTGAATGATAATCCAACAACAAATAATGCAATTCACTCCATGAATATTTTGAAACTTCACCCTCGAAATCTTCAATTATAGCCTTTTGCATGGCACGTATAATTTGATTTGCTTCTTGTCCACGGTAAATTCCTGGTTTTATCATATTACCATAACAAACATTTGCTATTCTTTTTCGAACTTCATGATAGTGATAATCCTCAGGAGAAAAATTCTGTACATTATTGTCCCATTTATACTCTACAGATGTCGAAAAAACTCCCACTTTCTTTTTTTCAAGAGAAACTTTTTTTCTTTTTGATTCAAATAGCTCATTCAAATCAGGCATCCTATCTAGCAATGGAATCAATATTTCGCGCAATATATTGAATTCTGTACTTCTATTTTTTGCCTCTTGAATATCTTCATAAATCCGATTAATATCTTTTACAACATATCTGATAATCCATTTATGACTATAGTATTGAGCATCACTATATACATATATCCTATCTTCATATAAAAAAGATTCATGCCCTGCATGAACAGCATACTCAATAGGCATAAAAGCAATCTGTATTCCGGTGTTACTAATTGCCTTATTGTCCTCAAATACACATTTTATTGAATTAAATCCTTCTGTTATAATCTCTTCCAACAATTGAATCCACTGACGATATTCTCCAAAATCTTTTACATCTTTGTAGAACTCCACATTGTTCGTCAAAAAAACATAATTTTTTTGAGGCAGTGGAAGATATATACCACCAAATCCCATTCCATGTTTTACTGTATATTCATATGTATCAAAATCTCTTTTTTCAATTTTCCACGAAAATGGTTCACGGAAAAGATAATCCCTCATATGGAATGGATAATCTTTCAATTCCTCTTTAAAATAGTCAACAACAGCTTCATTCTCTGTATCATATCCTACATCAACCATATTAAATATAATTGCACCCTTTGCAATATACCGACCTTGATTTTTCCATGTAAAATATAAAGCAGCATCACTTCCAAAACCAAACGAACTTTCATAATCTTTCTCATTTGAATAAGATAGATACTCGAATAATTCATCTATGTCATCCATGAAATTTAGATAATATATAACATCTAGCGCTGTACAAGTTTTTCTCTTCTTCCCTTCCTCGCCCAAAGACATGTGCATTTGATTCGGATTCATAAAACTATCATAAATTAAATATTCTATTGGCATATCGGCAGGAATATGAATCCCCCTTAATCCACTTTTATCAAAACGGTTAAATGCTTCCGCAATATGAAGTGTTCCGCTTTTATGATATTTCTCTATATTAGCAATTTCCTTTTCTAACTGTCCCTCCTCATATTCATCTGCATTAAGCGCGACAACTACTCCACGAGAAGCCTTTGCTATAAATGTATATGTTCTCTGGCTTGAATCATATTTTTGCTCTGGAAATATCATAGCAGGTGCAAATATTGAACAACTTCTTGACCGATCCATTTTAAACAAACTATAAATTCTGTCAATGATTCCCTCATTCGCAACTGAAATCTGTTCTTTGAAATCAATTTTATTTTCCCATATATCATATAAATCAATTAACAAAGAAACATTGTACAAAGGATAAATATTATCTTCCCTGCATACAAAATGGCTTTTTTCAATAGTAGTTCCTTCACTCATCATTAAAGAATCAAGTTCAAGAATATCATATTTCTTTACTTCCTCCTTAAAGAATTTCTGTACTTTATAAAATAATATTTCAGTCGGAAGAACAAACCTTTTTTCTACAACGCCATCATTCTTATTTTCTTCTATAAAATAATCAATCGTTCCAGATACATACTCTAAAGCCAGGCATAATTCCTCTTCCCGCGAAATATTTCTTGCTAAAGTAGGTAAAAAATTGAGACAAGCATAAACATTATTATGACCAGTTCCGATTATTACACGGTAAAACTTATCATTATATCTAAGCTGGACTTCACCAAAATCTTCTACCGTGTAATCGTCTGCTATCCCTGGTTTCATAACATCATATATTTTACCAAAGAACCCTTTGAATTCATCATATGTTCCAATCCTCTTACTGCCTTTTTCTTCATATTCAATCAGACAGGCATTTAATGCCAAACAAGATTCCAAAACTGATCTGTTGTTGATACACAGATTAATACAATATACCGCCTTCACAAGATCATTAAACTGATATTCATTTGTAATTTTTAATAATCTGTCAATTTTCATTCGAATAGTTGGAAACGCTTCTGTTTTTACCATTTTGTCATCACCTAGTATAATAATGATGTAGTCAATCAAGACTACTTGGTTAATAAGTTTCTAAAATCAGATAACAGAAGAAGGAGTTCTTCCTTCATCAGATGTTATCCGTAATAATGATCATGTCTGACGGTTCCTGATAGACACCAGATAAAACATAAGGTATTATCTCTTAGGATAGGACAAAGAATGTTCATCTCCTTGGGAAGTCACTCTTGTGACTGATACCTACAATGAAGTCAATTAGTCCATTCGACAGGGTTTTATGTTTTAGCTGGTTGGGAGCCGGAAGACCATACCCGAATAACGCGCTAGGTTGTGTACCTGCCAGATTGGAAATGGATTCCTATCAGAAAGGAGCTATTGCTCATGTCAAACAAAGTTATCTTTAATCTCGATGATTTATTCATCTCTGTTGGTATTGATGTCGGTGCTGATTTCTCCTGGATGTCTATAGCATTTCCAAACCAACAATTCGTAGGAAAACCTTACAAAATCCTACATAACAGTATTGATTCCCTTACAACCGCTGTTTCTAAAATAAAAGAAGCAGAAGAGTTGTATTCTTTGGAAAGTCGCATTTTCCTCGAATCCACGGGAATTTATCATTACCCACTCTTCTGCTATCTTCGTGATAAGGGTTTTAACTGCTCTGTTATTAATCCTATCATCACTAAGAATAGCACAAACATCAACATACGAAAAGTACATAATGATCGTTTTGATTCTAAAAAAGCTGCTTTGGTTGGTTTGAAACCTGATTTAAAGGTTTCACTTATACCTTCAGCCCTTGCTCTAAACTGCCGTAACCTATGCCGTGAATACTACGATTTAATGGATAATCGCAGTGCCTATGTGAATAAGCTTCAGGGTGAATTACGCATGGCGTTTCCACAGTATCTCGGCATCTTTTCCAAGGTTACAATCAACACTTCTCTTACACTGTTGGAGACTTATACATCTCCCTCCGCTTTTCTTGAAGCTGACAAGCAAGAGATTATTGATATCATCAAATCAACAGCTCGCTTTGGGCTTACATATGCTCAAAATAAGTATAATGCCATAATTCAGGCGGCAACTGATGCAAATCAGTTTGGTTACATCATAGACAGCAACATCAAGCGTATTCGCCTTTATATCAGCTTCATACGTAAATATGATGAAGGAATCAACAACATTCTTGAATCGCTCCATGAGCTTGTTGATGCTAATGAAGATGCCGACTTTGTCAAGCAGATTCATTTGATTGAAACATTTAAAGGTGCTGGTTTCTTGTCTGCTGTATCCATCATGGGTGAGATTGGTGACTTTTCAGCATTTTCAAAACCAAAACAACTTTTCGCTTATTTCGATCTTAATCCGGCAGTAAAACAATCCGGAAAATTTGAAGGTACCAAGGTTCGAATGTCTAAGCGTGGTTCTGCCATAGCTAGACGTGTTATTCACACGTTAACCTTACAAAGCATCAGTATCTCCCGTAATGGAGAAGCTAAAAATCCAGTTCTTCATGAGTACTACCTCAAGAAATGTGACTCAAAACCAAAGCTCGTAGCAATGGGAGCTGTTTCACATAAGGTATGCAATATGATATTTGCAATACTCAGAGACAACAAGCCTTTTGAAATCATCACTCCACAGGAGCATATCAAACAATACAATGCTTCCAAATGCGACATGGCTGCATAAAATACTGTACATCCAACGAATCAATATCTTTCAAAAGAACGACATTTTCACCAAGGGGGACGTCTACCCTTTTTTAGCCAGAAAATAATAGCAATTTTTTTCATTTAACTATTGACATTTATTAGCTGGACTTCATCAAATAGCAAATTTAGATATTAACTCTTCTTCCAGAATATTATACCATAAAAATGGCGAAGTGCTTATCCTAACACTTCGCAGTTTGTATCAATATTTCCAATATGACAAAATCTGTTCCTGTTGTATTTATCTATTTCTTTATTTTCTCTATTATTCCGATTCAGCCTTCCAAAGGTATAAATAAGGTGTAAATTATTGGTTAATTCCCAAGAAATCCTTTAAAATCAAGGTTTTCACGGCATCCATTAAACATTGCCGTGGCAAACAAATAATACTTTAATCATAGATTTTAATCTCCTTAAAATACCGTGAAATGCCCAGTTTTGCGGGGTTTCTTGGCTATATTTCATATCTTTTGTTAGTGTGTCGTAGAGGCAGAATATAACAAAATATAGCAAGTTATTACCGCCTCTTAGTAGTCAACTTAGTAGTCAAATGGGGTAGCAGATTACTAAGGGATTTTACACATTCTTTTCATTATCCTCAATAAGCTGCTTTATTGTCTTTTTGATTTTTAAAGCATACTCTTTACCAGTTGTATCTACAACATAAAATGTGAGTTTATCATTCATAGCAAAGGTGCCTTGTGCAGTTTGCTCTTTTAGATTCTTCAAAAAGAGTTTTAAATCAAAAACTAAATCAAGTGTGTATTCCGGTTCCAATGTATAAGGTAATGACTTTTGCAATAATTTAAGCATTAGATTCGTCATATCTTGAACAAGTAAATAATTTGATTTTTTAGGGACCTTCATCCCCCAATTTCTAACAATCACATTTCTGTTACCTATATTTGTGACAGATAGATTAACAAAAAAATATCTACTATCACCACGTTCAGAAAACACTACATTTTTATCTGTAAATTTCATTTTTAACTTTTTCTTATTTGAATAACGTACTTGCCATAACGTAACAATAACTGCAGCCGCTGTAGCTATTGCTCCGACAGCTTGTCCTATTGCAGCAAATGCAGTCCAAAATAACTCTGATGCCACACCACCGTCTCCTCTCAATTCTATTTATCTCTATTCTTGAAACTATCTGCAGTGTAATACAACGGTAGATTTTTACCTTCTGGTGTATTCTGTTCATCTAATACCAGATCATATACAAAATCGTAAAGGTCTGACCATTTCATTAATGGCTTAAATCCTCTACGTCCATCAGCTGGAACATTAAGCGAATACATCGCAAAAACTGTTTCACAACTTCTCCGTGGAAACATCCCTAGATAGGAATCAAAAAAATTATTAGTGTATCGATAGTGATGAGAATATATAAAATCATCCCACTTTTCAAGCATTTCTGCTTCGTCTATTATATCAATAACTGACACTTCTTCTAATTGTCTATCTTCCTTTTTTCCCCAAGCTTTTTTTAACAAATTTACAGCTTCTATGTCACTTGATGGCGCACTATAACCAAAAATAGTAATCATATATGAATTATTGATGATATAGTTTATCGCATCCCAACAACCTGCAATGTAATCATCTTTATTATATTCCTTATTTTTTACCGGATACAATAATCTTGTAGGCGGAAGCTGTTTCTTGCATACAGGACATACTGCATCTTTCGTACCAAATTCTCTGTGTTCTTCACAGTATCCCATACCCACATTTCCATGCAAACAAAGCAAATGCGGGAGATTATCTGTTATTTCATAACATCTAACATATGCCTGCACCAAAAGTGGATCCCAATTAAATGTTGCAATGACATCCTTCTCCGTTAAACTGAGTATCAAAAAATCATACACTGTAGGAGTATCTGGAATTTCAAAAGAATCAAAGTAATCATATAATCTTTTTTCAAGTTCTTTAACTACCTCTGCATATTCTGGTTTCATATAGAGTTCTGAATATATATCTTCGATATTCTCACTTTTTGTATCAAGCTTCACATCTGCTAACAAATCATCCAAACCAAGTTTAGAAATCATTCCATTCATAACAGAAGACTTCTTCCCGTTCTTGTCACCATTAGGAATTGCTGCCATCGTAGCACCAGCACCTAATATTACTGTATGGGCTCTCATAACCACATCTCCTTTCTTTATATCATTTTTATTATAACGACATATTAACAAAATTTCTACCATTTAAAAACGCCCCACCATAAGCCGGAGCGTCATCTCTTTTCCATATTAAACTACCTTAAACATCTTCTGCGACATAGGTTTCTCTTTCTTCTGTTCAACCTCCGCCTGCACTTTCCTAAACTCTTCCATTCGTTTCAGTTCTTCCTCTGCATCATCGAATCCGATATGCGTGTACACATTCATTGTGACCGATACAGTCACAGTGTCACCAGATTTATAATGAATATCCCCTGTACTGAGTTTTGTTTCCAAATGATGTGGCGCATCATGATCAACAAGATATCCCTCTATAACATCTTCTCGGTAAGTGTATTTGAATACTGGCTGACCAAAAATTTCTGTTGTATGTAATGCCGGAGTTGCAGTAAGGGCAATTTTCACAAATACCGTTTTTTCTCTTTAAAAATCGATGAATCTTGCAAAACAAGTGGTTCTCCGTGTATAAGCAATACTTCCACCAATCGCACTCTCAAAGCAACCTTAATCTTAGAAATTATTGAAAAAACCAAAGCAGATAATTCCTGCTGTCAGACATTCATTCCAGTCTTTCTTTACTGGTCTTAATCGCATTACCACCTTATCGTTTGGGATTTTTTCTGCAAGATTCTCACAGGCGGCATTTCCGGCAGTATCATTATCAAGGCAGAGATAAATCTTTCGGATATTTTTATGATTTGCAAGATACTGCATCAACACCCTTTCGCTTACCCCGCTCAATGAAATATAGTGATGTGTTTCCCATTCATCTCCTGTGCCATTTTCCTACAGGGTGTTGGAGAAATTTTTTTATTTTTGCGCAAAAAAATAGCTATAAGACTCCATTTTTTGAAATCTTATAGCTTTGCTATTGATAATATTGAGTTACTATTAGTTTTAATAATTAGAATTATTTTATCAACTTATAAATTTTTTCCAAGTTCATATGCCTTCTTCATTATATCCACATGATCCTCAGCTGTATTTGCTGTATCAATTCCACCGCCACCGACCATGCCTTTTAAGGAAGCCTTTTCAAAACAATCTACCCAGCCTTGCAGCCCATTATAGGCTTTCTCAAATGCACTTTCATCATTCTCTGCCGCAGTTGCAATCATATAATAAATATCTCTGAATAAATAATCTGCCGAATATAAAGGATTCAATCTATCAAGAAGTGTTTTCATCTGACCGCACATCTCATAATAATAAATTGGGGTTGCATAGACAATAACTTCTGCATTCTTTACCTTTGCCATAATATCTGCAATATCATCCTTCTGTACACACATCCCAGTCCTCTGGCATGATAGACAACCAATACAATATTTTATATCTTTTCCTTTCAAAGAAAGAAGTTCCACATCATGCCCCACTTCTTTTGCTCTCTTTGCACACTCATTTGCAAGTATATCAGAATTGCTCCCTCCTCGAAGACTTGTCGATATGATCAATACTTTTTTTACCCTAATTAACCAACTCCGTTTTCTTCAAAAAATTTCTGGATTTTATCAAATGGGATTACATCCAGATTATCGTAAAGATCTGTATGAACAGCCCCTGGAATTGTTAGCAGCTCTTTATTGGATGTGTACTTGCTGTCCTTAATCATATTTTCATAAGCATCTTTTCCAAAATAATAGCTGTGTGCTTTTTCTCCGTGAACAATGAGGACTGCACTTCTGATTTCATTACTGTACTTTAATATTGGCTGATTCATAAATGACATACATCCAATACTGTTCCATCCATCATTGGAATTCAGGCTTCTTTTATGATAACATCTGCCTTTATAATACTCACTGTAATCTTTTACAAAGAAAGGGGCATCCTCTGGAACCGGAAGAGAAACACAACCACCAGCTCTGGAATATTCGCCTTTACAGTATTCTTGTGTTCTGAGTGTATTCAGCGACTGCTTCTTCGCATAACGTGCTTCTTCACTGTCCTCAGAATCAAAGTACCCATTCGCATTTACCCTTGTCATATCATACATGGTAGATGCAACCGTTGCTTTTATTCTTGTATCGAGTGCAGCTGCGTTAAGAGCCATCCCACCCCAGCCACAGATTCCAATGATTCCTATTCTATCTTGATCTACCTCTTCCCGAACAGAAAGGAAATCAACAGCAGCCATGAAATCTTCTGTATTAATATCCGGAGAAGCCATGTATCTTGGATTGCCTCCACTTTCCCCCGTAAAAGAAGGATCAAATGCAATAGTAAGGTATCCTTTTTCAGCCATCGTCTGTGCATACAGTCCGGAACACTGTTCTTTGACTGCACCAAATGGTCCACTTACAGCAATCGCTGGATATTTGCCAAATGCATTTTTCGGCTTATACAAATCTGCAGCAAGTGTGATTCCATAACGATTTACAAATGTCACTTTCTCATGATCTACTTTTTCACTTTTTGGAAAAGTTTTATCCCATTCAGATACTAGTTTTAATTCTTCTGCTTTCAACATAAATATAACCTCCATATGCAAATTGTCTTATAAATATACTTTTTTCAACCTTCCTATTTTAGTTTTCTATATTCTTCATCACTTACCGGTTCAAGCCATTCATTGGAACTATTTTCGCCCGGAACTTCTATTGCCAGATGTGAAAACCATTCATCCGGTGCTGCGCCATGCCAGTGTTTTACTTCTGCCGGAATATTGATGCAGTCGCCTGGCTTCATTTCTATAGCTTCTTTACATTCTTCCTGATAATATCCTCTTCCGGCAACGCATACCAGAATCTGTCCACCGCCACTTTTTGCATGATGAATATGCCAGTTATTTCTGCATCCAGGTTCAAATGTCACATTGAAAATTCCAACCTGAGAGGTAGAGATCGGTGCAAGAAAACTTCTGCCGGAAAATACTGTGCAAAACCATCATTTGGTGCACCGATTGGAAATACCATCTCTTTTGCATGCGCGCGCATCGCTTCCTCTTCGTATGGCAAATCTCCTTCGCCTGTTTCCCACACTTCCTTTGCAAGATTGAAAACAGCCCATGCTTTTGGCCAACCTGCATAGAATGCGGCATGTGTGATCACTGCAGCAATCTCTTTTTGTGTCACACCATGATTTTTTGCATTTTGAAGATGATATTTTAAAGAAGAATCCGTAATTCCGGAAGCCATCAGAGCAACCACGGTAATAATACTTCTTGTTTTTACATCGATATCCTGGTTATTCCAGTTTTCACCGAAAAGTACATCATCGTTAAAATGTGCAAACTCCGGTGCAAATTCACCAAGTGCATTTTTTCCTGCTGTCTGTACTATTTTTTCCATATTCTGTATACCTCCATAGCACTGTTATTTATAAAGATTTTACCCACTCACTGATTTCCTGTTTTGTTCCACGATTTAACAGACTGCCTTCTGTGATCACCGCATCTGGTGCGGATGTCTGCAATTCCTTTACAGTATTACCAAATCCACTTCCACCGGATGTTGCAAAAAGCACGATCTTTTTGCCGCTGAAATCATAAGTTTCCAAAAATGTATTGATGATTGTCGGAGCCACATACCACCAGATTGGGAATCCCAGAAAGATCTCGTCATAAGAACTCATATCGATCTCTTTTTCCATAATCTCCGGTCTGTATTTCTTATCACTCATTTCCACACTGCTTCGGGATTTTTTATTCATCCAGTCAAGATCTGCCTTTGTATATGGAATCTTCGGCTCAATCTCAAACAAATCCGCTTTTGCTTCCTCTGCGATCATCTGTGCTACTTTTTTTGTTGTTCCGCTTGCACTGAAAAATGCCACTAATTTTTTACTCATAATAAAAAGCCCCTTTCTATACGTATTTTTCACAAAAAATAGATGTATAAGATTTACATTCATCTTACACATCTATTTTAAGCTCTATCGCTTCATTATGTCTAATGCTTATATTGAATTTTGTTTTATGCCTGAAAAGCATTAATCTCCTCGATCATTTTACGGACTGCCAAAGAATATGGGATATTCCGTCGCCAGGCAATCACCGTACTGGTCGTGATTTCAGGAGAAATTCTTCGCTGTACAAGAATATCCTCTCGCCAATACTTTGTTGCAGCACCCTCAATTGAAATTGGATACCCCAGTCCATTTGCTGCCATAACTCCGGCATTCGTTCCAAGATTACTTGTAAAAGCAATCTGCAGTTTCGAAAAGTCTTTTCCAAACCAATTGGCAAGTTCACTTTGAACATTTACTCTTTCCGGCAGGATCAATGGTTTTCCAATAAGATCTTCTTTTCTTATAAACTCTTTTTCTGCCAGCGGATCATCCGGCCGCATTCCGACACACCAGTGATCGCAATCTGTGATCCGGATATAATCCAGCCCTTCGGTGTCCACCGGCTCCATGAATAATGCAATATCTACAAGTCCTTTGTTCATCATCTCATACACTGCATCTGCTGTTGCAGTATGCAATACAATCTGAACCAGCGGATATTTTTCTTTATATGTTTTACATATCTTCGCCAATGTCTCCACTGCTGCAAATTCACCGCATCCAATGGTTATCGTGCCCTCTACAACCTCTTCTTTTCCTTTCAGTTCCTCAAGCGTTCTTTCCTCAAGATTAAGAATCTCTAAGGCACGCCTTTTTAATAAAATTCCCTCATCAGTAAGCGATATTTTCTTCCCGTTTCGAATAAATAATGTTATTCCCAGTTCCTCTTCAAATGCCGCCATTTGTCTGGATAGCGTTGGCTGGGTAATATGCAATTGTTCTGCTGCTTTTGTAAAGCTCTGTTCTTTTGCTACTGTTAAAAAATAACGTAATAATCTTAATTCCATGTCTTTATATTCCTACAAATTTTTAATTCTAAAAGTTTAAAACTATCGTTCTCTAATCTTCCTGACATTACGATTCATGAGGTGTCTTCCAATATGTCTATAAACAAATGCCTTAAAGGCTGAAATTTCTTGATGATGTTCCTTCAACAGTTCATCTGGACAATCATAAACACCAAAATCCTGATTGATTCCCTCGCTCTGAATATAAGTATTGTTCCTATCAAATTCGATAATGAGATTTCTGAAATCCTTGACTGCTACTCCATAACCGCAAAATGCACCTTTACATTCCGGATTTCGTTCCTGTAACTTCTTTATATAGGTTTTATCCAAAATGAAAGCTTCCAGTTCATACCACTGATTTTCAAAATTAATTTCTACCCAGCTATGGAAAATATTTTTTGGAGCATTACGGTAAACAAACCCGGTCATAGCTCCTTTCTGCAGGCTTTTATCAATCGTAAAACCATGTACTCTGCATGGAATATTGCAGGCACGTAAAAGTGCCATGAATAAAGTTCCTTTAGTATTACATTGTCCATAACCATCTGCAAGTACTTTTGAAGCCGAAATTCCGTCATCAATATTATATCCAAATAAAATATCATCTCTTACATAGTTGTAGATTGCCTTAATCCTTTCAAATTCACCCATTTCCTTCCATTTCATATTTTGAATAAGTTTTTGAATTGCCGGATTAGAAAAATCAACCATTCGTGTTTCCTTAAGATACTTATCTTTCATTTCCTATCGCCTTTCCCATAGGTTTTCTCACAACACAATGCATTCGCATACCTTTACGAATTTCAAATTTTTCTACTTTTAATCCTGCTTTTTTGCAACATTTTATGACCACATCTCTTGTTGGCACCTGGACATCTCCATGTCCGCATATATTTGCCAACGGCATTTCCAATGTATTCATTAGCCATACCAATACTTTGTTGTCACTGGTCACATCTCTAAGAACCAACCTTCCATTTGGGCGAAGACATCTCTTCACACTGTCAAAAAATGCCTGTGGATTCGGATAATGATGGAAACTCATAGAACAAATAATTGCATCAAATGAATCCTTTTCAAAAGGAAAGTTCTCACAGTCTCCTACAACAAATGTTGCATTTGAAATATTTTTCTTTTTTGCCTGTTCAATCATGGCCGGAGTCAGATCCAGTCCTGTATAATGTCGGTCTGGATATTTTTCTACTAATAAAGAAATCATCGGAGCAGGCCCGCAGCCTGCATCTAATAAATCTCTAAATGGCTCCTTCTCTAATTCTTCCAGAATATCCGGATAATCTTTCTTGCACATTTCGTAAATACCAGCATGGCTACTTTCATATCTTCCTGCTGCTTTTGTAAATTCTTTAATTGACAATTTTTTATATTCTTCATTTTTCATGCTTTTTTCTCCAATCACTGTACCTTTTTCGTCTTGCATCCGCATTTCTTCATTGATATGTTCGAAAAAATTCATTGGCAAAAATAATTATCTTCAGCGGTATAGTATTAGTTCTATAGCTTATTGATTATATTGCCTAATATCTGTTATTCTATAATCTTTCACTGCGTTAGTTTTAACTAACTATCTAGTATAAAGAAAACCGTGCAAAAAGCAAACTGTAATTTCACACGGTTTTCTTATGCTTAAGTATATCACTTGCGTAATCATATAACAATATATTTCTTTCAACAATTTACAAAACTAAGCGGTGGAATTTACTCTTTCACACAAGTATTACTTTTTATTATTTTCTCTTGCCATAATTCCTGTAAATTGTTCGACACCGAAACGTCTCATAAACATTTCACATTTACACAGGAATAAATAGTAAATATTTAATCCGCATCCACTTAGTCCTTCATAATTTCCCTGTCCCTTAGAAATCAACAGATCAGCAATCTCAACCTCATCCATTGATTCCTTAGAGATTGCTCCAACCACATTACCTGGTAATCCGGTACCGTTTCCAATTACCTTTTGCGCAACATCTTCCATGTGAATGTATTTTGCATCTTCTAGTGTAGCATCATTTAAAACTGGTTTGCCTCTTACAATCACAGTTATATGTAAATTAGGATTAACATCGCGAAGCGTTGAAATCAATAACTTATCTGTTACAATTTCTCCGCAGTTATCCGTAAAATAAACCAGCCTTTTCGCATTGACCAAGTCGTTTTTAAAAACATCCAACAGCTTAGAATCTATATTTATATTTATTACTTCATCTAATTGAGCTTTCAGCTCACCTTCATTTACATTTTCTAAAGCTCCAAAATCAATATAGTTTCCAACCATTGCATACTGTATTGCTATTTTTAAATGATTTTCAGATGTATCAACTTTATTTTTCATATACGGAAAGTGATCAAGCATTAATTGATTGTAATGCTGTTTGATTTCTGTATAATCCATCACATTTCCAAATAGTTCCTGACGAAGATTATCCATTTTTTCTGCAACCTGTGGTGTAGATAACCCATCACTATTCTTTACAATCTCCTTCACCTTATATTGATATTCTGTTATCTTTCCTTCTGTTGCATCAATAGGATATTTATTAATATTTCGTTTTATCTGACATTTTTTACATTCTTCATTTATTATCATAACTTCCGTTAATAACCTCCACTTTTGCCGTATTTAAATGCTGCTTTATCTTCACAGCTGGTCTCAGTATTCGTCTGATTATCAACTGCAAAAATCAAACATCTCCCTGCAAATCATTTTCCCGCATGTTGTTTTGAAAATACTTTCATAAGCTTTTAAAGCAGCTTCTTTCGATAAACTATCCTCCATAATATTAACCAGGAAATCAGCCTCTACCAATATCTGATAATCAATTTCATCAATCTTATTATATGTATGGTGATGTGCAATCAGATACTGGACACGATCAGATACATCTTGATCAAAGCCTAATTCTTTGAGCATCTTATCTGCAATTGCAGGACCTTCTTTTTCTTGTAATTTTCCATTGCAGTTCCCATATTTTTCTTCGCAGAAATGAATTCCAATATCATGTGTTAAAGCTGCTGCTTCAATGATAAACAAGCATTCCTTATCTACATTTTCTGTTTCTGCGATCAATTTTGCATAACTATGTACTTTACAAAAATGTTGAATCCTCTTTGCATCTCCTCTGTATAATTCAATCATTGCCAAATGTAATTTATTTATCATTTTAATGCTTCCTCCTCTTGCACTATATAATAGCTTTTGAATTGATTCTCTATTTTCCGTGACATATGTCACATTTTTATTCTTGAATCTGTGTCATTAGAAACGGTCAATTCAAAATGTTTTCTATTTGTTTTTAGATAGCCTTCTTTTTGTAACTTTGATATCTCTGTAGACATTGCCGCACGATCTATACAAAGATAATCTGCCAGCTGCTGCCGGTCAAAAGGAATATCAAAAGATAACGACGAATGTCTGATAGATTCTGCTGACAGATACGACAATAGTTTATCTCTGGTTGTTCGTTTCCCGACATGGGTGATCTTATCGTTCAGGATCAGTATCTTATTCGCCAGGACACTGACAAGGTTACGGATCAGTTTCTGATGATGCTCGCATGCCGTCGGGCAGGAAACAAGAAGTCTCTGGACATTCAGGGAAATAATTTCACAATCCTCATCTGCTATCACACTGATATTTAAAACAGCTCCCGGGCTTGCTGCATATGGCTCACCAAAGAAATCACCGGTATGGCATTTTGACAGAATATTTCGATGTCCCCAGAGATCTTCCTGAATCACAAGAACACAGCCTGACAGCACAAGTCCCATTACCTCGGTAGAATCTCCCGCTCTGAAAATATAAGAATTTCGTTCTTTGGAAATTATTGTTGCATTTACACAATGCAATATGGATAATATCTCGTTATCTGTAAGGCCTTTGAAGAATGGACTGTTTCTTAGAATAGGCAAATATTTTTTCAAAATCGTTCCTCCTGTTGGAAATCAAACATACAAGTTGTATTTATTATACTATGATTCTAGCAGAAACAAAAGTGAAATGTTATAAATGGAGGGTAAAAATGATAAGAAAGATTATTCGAATCGATAAAGAAAAATGTAATGGATGCGGTGCTTGTGCGAATGCCTGTCATGAAGGTGCCATTGACATCATTAACGGAAAAGCAGAATTGGTGAGAGAACATTTCTGTGACGGACTTGGTGATTGTCTTCCGGAATGTCCTACAGGTGCCATTTCTTTTGAAGAAAGGGAAGCTCCTGCATATGACGAAGAAGCCGTAAAAGAAGCTCAGAATAAGAAAATTGCTCAAAATCAGGCAATGTCTACGCACACCGGTTGTCCTGGTTCTAAAATCATGCAGATTCGGCGGACAGAAACACCTGAGTCTGTAAAATCATCTTCAACCGTAGATTCTGTATCAAAACTTCAGAACTGGCCAGTCCAGATTAAACTTGCACCAGTCAGTGCACCATATTTTGACGGTGCAAAGCTTTTAATCGCAGCCGATTGCACTGCTTACGCTTATGCAAGTTTTCATAAGGATTTTATTCAGAATAAGGTAACATTAATCGGCTGTCCTAAATTAGATCAGGTGGATTATAGTGAGAAATTAACTGCAATCATTCAAAATAACAACATCCAAAGCGTAACGATCGTAAGGATGGAAGTTCCTTGCTGTGGTGGTCTTGAGATGGCAGCAAAAAAAGCGCTTCAAAATAGTGGAAAATTCTTACCATGGCAGGTTATAACGATAGGTATTGATGGGAAAACTATAGAATAAAAAAAGAAGGAGAATGCAATAATGGATAAGAAAATGTTTTGTTTTCAGTGTGAACAGACAGTCGGATGTACCGGCTGCACAGGAAATGCCGGCGCCTGTGGGAAAAAAGCAGATACAGCCAGATTACAGGATGAACTGACAGGTGCGTTGATCAGCCTTGCAAGAGCTGTTGACGGTTCAACTGCTATTTCTAAAAGAACCGGGCAAATCATAATTGAAGGATTGTTTACTACAGTTACAAATGTGAATTTTGACGATGCATCAATTGAAAACATGATACAAAAAGTCAGAGCTGAAAAAGAAAGACTGGTTCCTGACTGCAGCAAATGTCAGTCACCATGCGGTAAAACAGATGAATACGATATGCAACAACTGTGGGATGCCAACGAAGATATCCGTTCTCTGAAGTCTCTTATTCTTTTCGGGATTCGTGGGATGGCAGCCTATGCCTATCATGCAAATGTTCTGAATTATGAAGATGCCGAGGTGAATCGATTCTTCTGCGAAGCATTGTTTATGATTGGTTATGGAGAGAGTGTGGAAACTCTGCTTCCCACAGTGCTCAAAGTAGGAGAAATCAATCTGAAGTGTATGGCACTTCTTGACAAGGCAAATACAGAAACCTATGGAATACCAGAACCAACCGATGTGACACTTACAATAGAAAAGGGGCCTTTTATTGTCGTAACCGGACATGATCTGAGAGACCTGCAGCTTTTGCTTGAACAAACAGAGGGAACAGGAATCAACATCTATACTCATGGTGAAATGCTCCCTGCCCATGCCTATCCGTTCTTAAAAAAATTCTCTCATTTAAAAGGGAATTTTGGAACCGCATGGCAGAATCAGCAGAAAGAGTTCGATCATCTTCCAGCTCCGATTCTCTACACTACCAACTGTCTGATGCCGCCAAAAAGCAGCTATGCTGACAGAGTATTTACAACAGAAATGGTTGCTTTCCCAGGTGCTGTTCATATCAATGAAAAGAAAGATTTTACGCCGGTTATTGAAAAGGCACTGGAACTGGGTGGTTACAAGGAAGATCAGATACTCACAGGCATCAATGGCGGTACAAAAGTGACAACCGGTTTTGGTCATGCGGCTATCCTGTCTCATGCAGGTACTGTAGTAGAAGCTGTAAAATCAGGAGCAATCCGTCATTTCTTCCTGGTTGCCGGCTGTGATGGTGCCAAACCGGGCCGAAACTATTACACAGAATTCGTAAAACAGACACCTTCTGACAGTATTGTCCTCACCCTGGCATGTGGAAAATTTCGTTTTAATGATCTTGAGCTGGGAGAAATCGGTGGTCTGCCACGGCTGATGGATATGGGGCAGTGCAATGATGCTTATGGTGCGATTCAGGTTGCTGTGGCACTTGCAGATGCATTTGGATGTTCCGTAAATGAACTTCCACTCTCCTTTGTTCTCTCCTGGTACGAACAGAAGGCTGTCTGCATCTTGTTAACGCTTCTGCATTTAGGTATCAAAAACATTCGTCTTGGTCCTTCTCTTCCGGCGTTTTTGTCTCCTAATATTCTGAATTTTCTAGTGGAGAATTATGGCATTGCACCTATTACCACACCGGAAGAAGACATTAAAGCACTGCTGAACCATAGCAAATAAAGTTTTAACGGTTCAGCACCTTTACAGTTGCATAAGCTTTCGAGTTATCTATAAATTCAACAAAGCCGATGCGGGATTCAAAATCCTCCACCGGCTTTATTGATTGTAATCCCCGAAGTGAAAACTATCTTATAATATGTACTCCATTTGTCTTTCTTTTGTTCGCATTCCCATTTTTTCATAAAATTTCTCAGCAGGAGTATTTCCTGCCCATACATTTAATGTTACTTCATAACATCCCAGCTGTTTCGCTTCACTTTTTACATATTCAAACAGACTTTCGCCAATATGCTGGCCTCGAGCCTCTTGATCGACACATAGATCATCAATAAAAAGAGACTTAAACTGCACCATATTATTTGAAAAGGGCTGCTCCTGTAATTGACAAAATGCATATCCCCTGCAAACATCATTCTCATCTACTGCAACATATATCGGCTTTTCTTTATTTTTCAGAAGCTCTGCCAATTCATCTATCGTATATTTTGTCGTACCCGGAATAAAAATATCAGGTCTTATGTCTGCATGAATTTGTAATACCTGTTTTAATAGCTCTAAAATTCTTGGAATATCTTTTTCTTCTGCTTTTCTGATAATCATTTTTACTCTCCCATTATCATATTTGTTTTCTCCATCTACTTGTGAAAAAACAACGTCAATCTATTGTCCAGTATACCACATCACTGTTAAGAATACCATTCTTCCTATACGAATAAAAACGTACTTTTTCAGATTTCAAATATACACTTCCTGCCAAATATGATACGATATACCTAACAAATTACATTTTAAGGAGATTTTATATGAAAGCCTATGAACGTTTACTAAAATATGCAGTTATAAAAACACCTTCTGATGAATCCAGCGATTCAACACCTTCTTCTGCATGCCAGTTTGATCTGGCCAATCTTTTAAAGAAAGAAATGGAAGAACTTGTGGTTTCAAATATTCAGCTGACTGATAATTGTTTCCTCTACGGGAAACTTCCCGCAACAAAAGGATATGAGAATGCACCTGCTATTGGCTTTATCGCACATATGGACACTGTAGCCGATTACTGTGAGCAGCCGATTCGTCCGATTATCACAGAACATTATGATGGTAAAGAACTTGCTCTTGGTAATAGTGGATTAATTTTAAGCCCTGAGATGTTCCCGCATTTGGAATCATTAAAGGGACATACACTTATTACCACAGATGGAAACACGATCTTAGGAGCTGATGACAAAGCCGGAATTGCAGAAATCCTGACTATGGTTGAACATCTGCAGGCGGAATCCATTCCTCATGGTCCGATTTGTATCGCCTTTACTCCTGATGAAGAAATTGGTACCGGTGCTTCTCATTTTGACGTGGGGTTGTTTGGTGCAGATTTTGCCTACACATTAGACGGTTCTACAGAGGGCGAACTGGAGTATGAGAACTTTAATGCATGCAGTGCTTCTTTTGATATTCATGGGGTAAGTGTGCATCCGGGCTCTTCCAAGGATACAATGGTCAATGCTTGTCTTCTGGCTATGGAAATCAATAGTCTGTTGCCTTTACACGAGACACCTCGTGACACGGAAGGATATGAAGGTTTCTATCATTTGATACATATGAGTGGAGATTGTGGACATGCTACTCTAAATTATATCGTCCGAGACCATGACACAGACAATTTTCAACGTAGAAAAGACAAACTCGCTGATATCACTAATGAGTTGAATAAAAAATGGGGAGAAAATACAGTTGAACTGCATATAAAAGATCAGTACTTTAATATGAAAAATATTATTGAAGAACATATGCACCTGATCGATAATGCAAAGCTTGCCTGTGAAAGAACCGGACTCACTCCAATTGTCTCACCGATCCGAGGCGGTACTGACGGATGCCAGCTGAGTTTTCGTGGTCTTCCATGCCCGGATATTGGTACAGGAGGTCATGGATATCATGGCCCTTATGAACACATTTCTGTTCAGAGTATGGATAAAGTAGTTGATATGATGATTGAACTTGTAAAGATATATTCTACATTTTCAGTATAATGGTGAATCCGATTTATAGGTTCTAGATGTAAAAAGCACAAGGGATAATTGATGTCCAGCTTGTGCTTTTTACTTTAGCAATTTATTTCTCTTTTAACTTTTACGCTCTTCTCTTCTGCTTATTTTATACATGCAGATTTTTCTGCATCTCTTCTTTAAATTCTCTTCCCTTGAACAAAATCACTGCTACAAGGAATAAGAAACACGTCAATGCTCCAAACATACTCACTGTTGGATTTTTCACCACCCCGCATAAAAGCAAGATTACCGGAAGGATTAATCCATATCCAGCGGCCATAATTTCATAAATAAGATACTCTCGCACCGGACTTTTCTGCACTTTAGCAGTTACAAACATTGCTGCAAGTGTAGATACACTCATGATCGGCAACACAAGATCTACAGACCAGCTGTGCCATCCGGTCAGTGCATCCCATATAAAACAGATGATTGTACCGATAATAAGCTGCCACATCGCATTTTTCAGCAGATTATGACGTTTGAAAAATCCGATTGACGAGGCAATCCACATCGTCACAACGCCTCCTGCTGTAAATAAAGTCCATCGAATTCTTGGGTGGAAATTCAAATCCGTAACAAGCATTGCCGCAACAATCGCAATACACAGAAAACTATAGATCTTATAGACTTTCATTTCCTGTTCGCTTGGCTTACCTGTCTTTGGAAATTCAGGCTTTACTTTTTCAGATATGATTCCCTGTTCTTTTAACAAGCGATAAAAGTTGCGTTCAATGTTCACTGTGTCGTATCTGGATGTAAATGCAAATGATAATTTATCCTGGAAGGAACACAAACATAATTCAAGCTTCGGGGTATTTGTATATACGCCAAATCGTTCAATATAAGGTACATAACTTGCAGGCATTTTAACTGCGCTCATATTAGAAAAGATTGCTGTTGTATTCTTCTCCGAATATTTTGCGCCTGCCTGAATACAAAGGTTTTTAAGTTCCAATGGCGCAAGTCTCAAAATCGGATGCAATTCCAGTGCTAGTAACTCGCTGATATGTGCTGACATTTTTTCTTTCGTTAATTCTGTCTCAAAAAATTCTTTCGTATATTTCAGAACTGCTTCAAAGCTTTGATCTTGTGTTGTAAAATTATATCCCGGTTCGATCCAGTTAAAAAAATTCAACATCGATGAAGACGGAAAAAACTTTCTTAGGTTAACCGGAACCATTAACACAACCGGCTTTTTCTTCTGCATCTTAGACATTTCTTCGTTTATTGCCATCATAAATAATGCTGTCAAAAAGATCGTCATGGATACTCCGAGTTCTCTGCTTCGCTTTAATACTGCCTGTACTGAGACAACAGATTCATGGACATGCAGATGATTTCCATCTTTCTTTTTCCTTCGTATCTGAAAAGCATTTAGTTTTCTTTTTTTCGGTCGTTTTTGATTTTTTGAATAATATTTTAAGAAACTGTCATCTTCCTGATCTTGTACAGTCATATCTTCCGGCAGTAATGTAATCTGTTCTAATCCTTCTTCTTTATGCACAAGGTATAAATAATTCTTTACCAGTTCTTTTAAGAATTCTGTTGCCCCTGTACCGTCTGTCAACACATGAAACACTTCAAAATTGATTCGTTTTTTATAATAAGTTACTTCAAATAGTAGGGTCTTCTTATCTCTTATATAGAGTCTGCTGCATGGCTCTTTATATTCTTCTTTAACAATCGGCCGTAGATTACACGGTTCAAGATAATGCCAAAAGAATCCCTTACGAAGTACCATTAAAAACGTAGGAAATGTTTCTATCGTCTGATTCAGTGCTTCCTGTAAAGCTTTAGGATTTACTTCTTCTTTTAATTCACAGTAAAATCGAAATACTCTTGTATCTTTTTTGTTACTGGCAGCAGAATATAATTTCGCTGCGTTGTCTAATTTCCTCCAGCGTGCGTTTTTCTTACTCACTGTGTTTCCCCTTTCAAAAATTCATTAATATAGGTGAAACTTTCCTGTACATGAAGCTGCTTGATTCCCAACGCGAAGTATCCATGTAATGCATCTTTAATCCGATGTATCTCCACATGATTTCCAGCCTCTTTCAAGCGTTCCCCATACGCTTCCCCTTCATCTCGAAGTGGATCAAATTCACATGTAAGGATCAATGTATCCGGCTGATTTGTTAAATCTTCAGCTATATATGGTGCAAAATAAGGATTCTTCTTATCCTCCTCATTTCTCGCATAAAGATCAATATAATCCTGCATTTTTCCGGCAGTCAAAAGATAATCGGATCCATTTTCCTTAACAGATACAAATGGTGAATTCTCTGTATAATCATTATAGGTAGCCGGATAGATCAGAATCTGTCTGTTTGGCATGAATTCTCCGCGGTCTCTTGCCATCAAAGATAATGCTGCGCAGAGATTTCCACCGGCACTGTCTCCAATCAAAGTAATGTTTTCTGGTCTTATATTTAACATAAAATCTCCAGAATATACCGCTTTTGCAACAGCATAACAATCTTCCAGACCTGCCGGGAATTTATCTTCCGGTGCCAGTCTGTATTCAACTGCAACTACATATTGTCCGGTTGCATTCGCAAGCTGAGCGCAAATTCTTTCATAATTATCAATACTTTCTGTAACCCATCCACCGCCATGTATGAACAAAAGCAATTTTTTATCCTGAATATCATGCTTCTTTTCTTCACTTTCTCGAAAGCTTTTCTCGCTTGGAAAAAATATTCGAATCGGAACTGCATGACTTCCGTTATATATTTTCTCGTCTACTTTCTTATAAAAAATCTTCATTGGATCCAGTCGTTTTAAATCCGCCATATGACGAAATGCTTCCACTTCTACTCCATCAAAAGATAATGCTTTCAAAATTTTCTTTGCTGTCTGATTGATCAATAGTACATTCTCCTTATATCCGTTCTTATGTCTGTAAAAGACTACGAGTCCATTATATCATAAAGTGCTCTGAAAAATAAATTTAATGTTGAAAAAAGCACCAGCCAACTGAATGACTGATGCTTCTGACATCAAGATACTTTACTTTTTATAAACTGTGTTGCCTCTTGCAATCACTTCAATAAGCTGAAGTCCCTGATCAAGAATACAAAGATCCGCATCATAGCCTTCTTCAATCTTACCTTTTCCTTTGAGGCGAAGAATCTCTGCCGGATTAGATGTAATCGTAGAAATAGCTATTTCTAATGGAATTTTTGTTTTGAATACACATTCCTTTACTTCTTTCAGAAGGCAGCTGGACTGTCCAACGCCCATTCCAAGGAATTCACCATCACTACTGTACATCGGAAGGCTTCCCTGTCCATCGGAGGAAATTGTCATACGATCAGGATTTACTCCTGCATCCAACATACGTTTGATACCATTGCATACACGTACTTCATCACAGATAGTTTCCCAATAGTCAATATCTTCATTTCCGGTAAAATCTACTGCTCCACCCTTCAGCGCATACTCAATTGACTTACAGAAAAGCATCTCATTCCGGTTGATATGTGTTGGAAGTATTTGAGAAGCCGGTATCTCTGTCTCATCTACCACCCGTTCAATAAGATCTAAACATCTCGGACTGTCGCCAAGATGAACATTTACAATACCAGCTTTCCCGGAAAGAACGCCACCAAGTCTTGTATCAGCAACGACACGTGCAAATTCTTCAAAAGTCGGCTGTGAAGAACGATGATCAGAAATTGCGATTTCTCCTGTTCCAACAATTTCCTGAATCATCATAATGTCTTTTACAATACTGTCCGTCAGTGTGCGGACCGGAATCTGATAACTACCTGTATAGCAATATGCAGACATCCCCTGCTCATTCAAGCCTTTTGTCTTTGCAACCAGTGCACACATATCACGACCGATTCCATCTGTTCCAAGGCAGCCAACAACTGTTGTTACTCCAAACTTCGTAAGTCCTTCTATAGTTGCTTCTGGAGTACGGTTGGCGAATCCACCTTCGCCACCGCCTCCGAGTACATGAACATGACTATCAATGAATCCCGGAGTTAAAAGTAACCCCTCTCCATCGATCACTTCTGCATCAGAAAGAAATCCGTCTGCTGACATAGAACCTGCATCTTTAATCTTGACAATCTTGTCATTGATCGTCAATACATCTTTTTTCCCCAGATGCTGCGGGGCATAAACATCAATACTCTGAATTAATTTCATCTTAAATCACTTTCAATTATCAAATGCCTGTTTTAGAATCCAATTCCGACAGCGATCAGAACTGTAATAATTGCACCAATCATCAATACGCCGAGGAATTTCCACATGAATTTGATCCAGTTAGACCACTCGATCTTAGCAATTGCAAGAGATCCGATCAGACATCCTGATGTAGGAACGATCAGGTTTGTAAATGCATCACCAAGCTGGAATGCAACTACAGCTGTCTGACGTGATACACCTAACAGGTCTGACAGTGGAGCCATAATCGGCATTGTGATTGCAGCCTGTCCTGTTCCGGATACAACGAAAAAGTTGAATACGGACTGGAACAGATACATAAGTACTGCTGCAACTGCTCCGGATACTCCTGACAGTGCATTTGAAATATTATACATAATTGTGTTGATAACTGTAGGTGTAGTCGGATCAGATCCACCAAGAACCTGCATGATACCCTGAGCCATAGCAACAACAAGCGCTGCACCAATCAGATCTTTTGCTCCATCTTTGAAAGAAGTTGCAATATCATTCAATCTCATATCGTTCAGCTTAAAGATAACTCCGATCACACCGGAAACAATTCCCATAATAAAGAACTGTGTCGCGATCTCTGGCATGTAATATCCCTGAGTCATAACTCCCCAGATCACCCAGACTACTGTAGCAGCCAGTGTCAGAAGAACTAAAATGTGTCCAAGACCAAAGGAATGTCCTTCGTCAATACCTGTTTTTTCGTTCTGTTCACGGAAATACGCATCCGTCTCATATGCGATTGAGATTGTCGGAGCCTTTTTAACCTTTGACGCATAGAACATCGTCATTCCACAGCCAAGAGCTGTAAATACAACCCACATTACCATACGGAATCCTGCTCCTGAGAATACGTCAATCCCTGCAATACCCTGTGCAATACCTACAGAGAATGGATTCATCCAGGATGAACCGAAACCGATCTGTGTTGCAACATAAGTAACAAGAACTGCAATAACGGAGTCATATCCAACTGCTACAAATAATGGACAAAGAATCATAGTAAATGGAAGTGCTTCTTCTCCCATTCCGAAAACTGCTCCACCAAGAGAAAACAGTACGAAAAGTACTGGAATCAACAGTTTTTCGGCTCCCTTTGCCTTACGGATCAATCCAATCAATCCGGATTCGATCGCACCGGTACGGATCATGATACCAAATGCACCACCTACTACCATAAGGAATGCGATAATCTCGATCGCAGAACTACTTACGATTCCGTTATACATATAGTTGAAGAATCCTGTTCCACCATCTCCACTAAAGAGTGCTACTCCTTCTGTTACTACGTTCCCTGCATCATCTGTCAGATACTGGAAACTTCCGTCTTTAATTACTGTACGGGTTTTCTCAACACCATTAATCATGTATGAAATGTCCTGTGTTTCGTAAAATCCCTTTGGTACAAGAAATGTCAGAAGTGCTGCTACAACAACTACTAAAAAGATAATGATGTAGGTGTCAGGCACTTGAAATCCCTTGTTAAAAGACTTTAACCCTTTTCCTTCTTTTTTGCTCATTTTTGAGTCTCCTCCCACATTTTTTGATATACCACATTAGTTTACCACAGAATGTTTGAAAAGTAACCAAAAATTTATATATTATATCAATTTTTTTGTCATTTTTTTATTTTTATACATTTTAACCGTAAATAAATCTGTGATAATGCAAAAAATTAACGCTTCTGCCATAAAAACAAAAGCGTTATGATATAAAATCAATTATTACGAGTATGAAATTACAAATGTCCAATCAGACTATGATTATGCTTTCCATAATGCATTAAGATTACAATAAGCATAAACTTTCACTTCGCTCTTTTCGAATACTTGTGCTATCTCAACATTCAACAGCTACTTTTATAACACCATCTCTCTTATTCTCAAAGAGATCATAAGCCTCTTCAATCTTACTGAGAGGATAGGTATGCGTGATAAGTGGTTCAGTATTGATTTTTCCTTCGGCAATCAGTTTTAACGTCTCTTCGCAGTCACATCCGTCTACTCCACCGGTTTTGAAGATGAGATTCTTGCCATACATGTCTGGAAGTGGTAAGCTTTGTGCTTTATCGTAAAGTGCAACAACTGTCACAATCGCATTCGGTCTTGCGCATTCCCAGGCTAAACGAAATGTAGACTCTGCACCTGCAACTTCCAGGACAACATCTGCACCGCCATGGTCACTTGTATTCTTAACAAAAGTCTCACATTCTTCCGGAGAAATAGTAAGTACATCTGGGTAATGTTCATTGATAAAATGTATACGTTCCTCATCTTTTTCACACATAATAATGTGTTTCGGATGCTTTAGCATAACACAAAGTAATGTACAGATACCAGTCGGTCCTGCACCGATGATCAACACCGTATCATCTTCTGTGATTTCAGAGATACGAGTTGCCCAGTAACCCGTAGCCAGTACATCTCCTACAAATAATGCCTGTCGATCGGTAACTTCATCCGGAATCTTGTTTAATCCCTGATCCGCGAACGGTACACGCACATACTCAGCCTGACCGCCATCAATACGACACCCAAGAGCCCATCCGCCGTTTTGATCTGTACAATTGTTCACATAACCTTTTTTACAGAAATAACATTCTCCACAAAATGTCTCAACATTTACAGTTACTCTGTCTCCCGGCTTCACATGAGTTACAGCTTCGCCAACTTCTTCAACAATTCCAACCATCTCATGACCAACTGTAATTCCTGGAACTGCACGAGGAACACTTCCATGCTTAATATGTAAATCACTGGAACAGATACTGGCAAGTGTAACCTTTACAATCGCATCCCTTTCATGCATAATCACCGGTTTAGGTTTTTCTGTTAATTCAAATTTTCCTTTTGAAACATATGTATATGTCTGCATCGTTTTCCCCTATCATCTTCAAAATAATATAAAGCTGCTTATTCTTTTGGATTATCTCCATCACGATAAGGCACAGTAGCTGCCGGAACAACCGCTGAAGCCGACTCCGTATGGATATCCTGATCGTCAAAGAAGATATGTGCTCCAAATGCTGCAAGCACTTCCGTCTTGCTGACACCGCCTAAGAAGAACGCTTCATTGATTGATACACCCCAGTTGCGGAGTGTTTTGACTGCGCGTTCATGCGCCGGAGCATTTCTTGATGTGACAAGTGCTGTTCGGATTGGCTGAATCTCTTTTTCCTTAAACATCTGTTGTACATAAGACAGCTTTGTCAGGAAATTAGCAAACGGTCCTTTCGCCATCGGTGTATTCGCATTTGCCTTCTCATGTTCTTCAAATGCCTGTATTCCGTTTTTCTGAAAGATCTTTTCAGATTCAGCAGAAAAGAGTACCGCATCTCCATCAAAAGCAATACGGATCTGATCAATCTTTTGCTTTGCATCCGCATGCGCATCACCTGTAAGAATACGTCCTGCGGCAATTCCATCATTAATAGCAGACTGTACGTCATCTGAATTCGCCGACAAAAATAAATCTGTCTTAAAAGCCTTTAGATAAGGAGCTATCTCTGCACCACTTGTCAAAGTCGCCCTTGTAATATCCAGGCCATAATACTGTATAGAATTAAAAATACGAAGACATGTGTTCGCATTATTCCGCGACATAATGATCACTTCCACCAGTCTTCCCAGCTCTGTGTTGTTCAATTCCAAGAATGCTTTGATCAATTGGAAAGCAGCACCCTTCTGAAGAATCTCATTCTCATGTGCTACCTGGTAAGCCTCATATGCTTCGACACCTTGTTCTTCGAATATTTTATTTTCCTGCTCAAGATTAAATAAAGCTCTCGAACTAATCCCTATTACAAGAGGTTTTGATAAATCATATGGCATTTTTATCGCCTCCGATCAAAAAAAGAATCACGTATCAATCACATCTTTCTTACATTATACGTTTCCATACTATGAGATACGAGTAAGAATATATAAGAAAAGATTATTTTTTGAATTCCACTGCGTGTTTTCTCTTCCACAGTGGAAATAAGTTACGCTGACATACGTAATTCTTTCGTTCATCTATCGCAATCGCATGAAAGAATGTCTTCCACAGATCCGTATACTCATCTTCGTACTCTTCTGTCTTTCTCAATGTCTGAAATTCTTCATCTGTCAGATATCGGAGATAGTTCTCACTATCTTTCGGATGAACACAAGCTGTTTTGCGATTATCATCTATAATCATCCACTGTTCTGAAGGCATGCGGTCTGCAAAATGTCTGCCAACCAACATAATGACATCACTTTTTGGCTCCAGATGGCTGACATAGACGTTACTTGAATTCAATCGTTCAAATCGTGCGAACTCTCTGAAATGATGGCTTTCGTTAGACACTTTACGACGCAATTCTAATGTTCGCATCACACGTGGATTCGCATATTGCTGTAGTACACTCTCTCCAATTTTGAATCCGACACGAAGGAAATTATAAATTGCCTGCAGTGCATCTTCCTCGACAGATAAAGTCACCAAATAGATATTCAGATATGCTTCATCCGAAATATCTCTCCGAATCGAGCGAATTACTTTTTCTGCTTTGGAAAGATCTTGGTCTACATGAATATATTCATCAAATATCGTTTGCTGAAATACAGGTTCTTTTTTTAATTGTATCTGGTCATGACCAATCAGTAAAGCTTCAGACCATGCATCATAGATACAGGTCATGATATCTTCCAGACGGTCTTTACAAGTAAATATCTTCATCAGCATACTCCAAAATCTGTCAATGTCATCTGGGTAAATGATTCATTCGCATGTTGTGTGTTCCATAGATCTTTCTTGTCTACACTTATTAGTTGTCGCGTAATATAAGATGCCTCAATAGGAGTATGGTACATCTGTTTTCCACCACACGTGATGAAATAATGCGCACGCTTTAATACTACTCCCATCTTCTTCATGCTTGCATAATCAAGTCTGCCATAACGTCTTGCATAAGTGATACGACTTGCTGATTTCGGTCCGATTCCCGGAACACGAAGCAGTGTTGCATAATTCGCTTTCTCTACTTCTACTGGGAACTGCTCCAAATGGCGTAATGCCCAATCACACTTTGGATCAATCATTTCATTAAAATTCGGCTGTTCTGAAGATAATAGTTCTCCTGCCTGAAATCCATAGAACCGCAATAGCCAATCAGCCTGATACAGTCTGTGTTCACGTAAAAGCGGTGGTGGCGTTCCTATCTCCGGCAACACATTATCTTCGTTCAATGGAATGTATGCTGAATAGAAGACACGCTTCAGATCAAAGCCTTGATACAATGCCTGTGTCGTCTGCAATAATGTATAATCACTCTCTCCGGTCGCACCAATGATCATCTGCGTGCTTTGTCCTGCCGGAGCAAAACTACGCTTCAAGCGCGACATATCACGAGGTGCCAACTGGTTCGCATTCTCCCAGGTAAGTGCATGATCCAGTGACGTGTATTTTTTATAAGATTCTAATCGATTCATCTGAGAATTCTGAGAAATGGCTTTATCCTTCTTCTGAACATTCAAGCACTCAGAAAAATGCTTTTTCGAAGCATCAGAAAAAATACCTGCATTCAAAAACTTATTCCCGCCACTTCGCTCCATATAAGCTGACTTTCCGATTGCCATTCTGTGAGATGCAATCGTACTCTGCACCTTACCCATAGGATTCAGAATGTTCTGCATGGTCTTGTTTGGAGCCAATGTATGCAATCCTTCTTCCGTGGGCAATTCAAGGTTGACACTGATACGATCCGCAAGATATCCTGCTGCCGCAAGTAGCTCGTCCGAAGCTCCGGGAATCGTCTTGATATGAATATACCCATTGAAATGATATTTCGTGCGAAGCAGCAATAATGTCTCGCACATCTTCTCCATCGTATACATCGGATTTCTTAAGATTCCGGAACTTAAAAACAAGCCTTCGATATAATTACGCTTATAAAACTCTACTGTTAAGTCACAGATTTCTTCCGGAGTAAAAGTAGCCCGCTTTACGTCATTGCTTCTGCGATTGATACAATACTTGCAATCATAAGCACAATGGTTCGTCATCAAAATCTTAAGCAGCGAAATACATCTTCCATCTGCTGCAAAGCTATGACAAATGCCGCATGCCTCTGCATTGCCGAGCTCTCCTTTCTTTCCCCGCCGGCTGGATCCACTTGAAGTACATGCAACGTCATATTTTGCTGCGTCAGCAAGAATCTGCAGCTTTTCCTGTGTTGTATAATTACTATTTCTAATTTCTGTATTCATATTTTCATTATACAAACAGTTGTTCGATAATGCAAGTATTATTTCGAACAGGCGTTCTTTTTGTAACTGCTCAATATGTTTTGAGCATTCTTAAAGTACCTGAAAAATCAAGATTCTTTCTCTATTATCCTCACCCGGAAACAGATCTGAAGTATTAATCTCATCATAAAAAATCAACTGTTCCTGAGTCATTAAAATACTGATATATTCTTCTGAAGGATAATAGAAAAATAATAATATATCTCTCGGATTTTCATAATAAGATTCGTAAATTCTCGCTAAAACTGACTGTAATATCTCTACAGAAAAAGGATTAAAAAAGTAACAGCGATCCACTTCCGACGGAACTTCATAATTTTCTGCACTACATAATACAAACTCCGTGCGTGATGCGGAAACGGATACTTCTTTATTATCTGCTGCTCCTTTATAAATCCGTTCATCATACCCTACGCCTATTGTCTTGCATCTTGTTTGATACGAAAGATAAAAACATACCCGCCCTTTTCCGGTTCCATAGTCAATTAGAGTATTATTTTTCCTGATCAGTCCACTGTTTGCCAGGCGCTCCAATACCATATAAGACGTTGGTTCATAAGGATATCGATACTGATCTGAGTGAGAATCATCCCGCCCGGTTGTCTTTATCTTCAGGAGTTTATCCCATTGTGTTTCATTTTGATTCATTTCTTTCGATCCTTCATTTTTATGTTTGAAATATCCCCCGGTATTTTCCCCAGTTCTGTTACCATGTACATAATCTGGCTTCCTTCTTCTTTCAACCACTTAATTGACTTTTTATAATCTGGGAACACCTTCTCTACTTCTGTCCAAAATGCTTTCGAATGATTCATCTGTTTTCTATGGCATAATTCATGAACCACAACATAATCCAACACCTCAGGAGGTGCAAGCATTAACAGACAGTTAAAATTCAAATTCCCTTTGCTGCTGCAACTTCCCCATCTTGTTTTCTGATTTCTGATGGTTATATTCCCGTAAGTGACTCCGATTATTCTTGCGAAATATTCTACTCTGGTTGGAATTGTCTCAAGAGCCTGGTCTGCAAGTGCCTTGATTTTATCAAGTGTCACGTTTTCTACATTTCCCGATTCAACACTTTTCTTCTTTACTTTTATTTCATTCATCTGTTTGCTTATCCAAGCTTCATTCTTATTAAGAAATTCCTCAATGTATTTCTCTGTGACACCATACGGAGCCCTTACAGTGACACTTAGATCAGAATTTACCTGAATAGCTATAGTTTTTCTTCGGGATTTAATTACTGTAACTTCCATAAATTGTCCCTTTATCTTTTAATATATAGTCGTGAACTACTCGGCAACTAAGTTGCTAGGGCATCTGAAATCTGGCGGGATACCGCCTTTTTTCAGGGTGCGTCCATGATACCAATACCGCTTACCTTTTGACTATGCAGCTACTTTTATTATTTCTAGATTTTTAAGTCCAGTTATGGACAGTTTCTTCTGCTTTCCGGATACAGAAAGATATTTCCGTATTTATCTTGTACTGTCAGACACGTATCACTTTTAGAATATCCAATAAAGTAATCAGTTTATAGTTACTATATACGAAAACTTTTTGAACATTCGGATTGACAACAAAACAGTTCTATTATATTATAACAAATAGGAAATGAGTTTTACAACCGTACAGTCTTATGACTCAGGCGGCTTACTCGTTTCTTTTTTTATTCTCAAAATATCATATAAATAAAGCTTACCATCCTGGGCATGTCTTATTACAAGTCTTCCCTTAAAAATATTATATCCAACCAACTCGCTTTTCTTTTATTGGTTTATCTATTGTAAACGCTATTTCATACAAGCACGAATCACATCAATCAACGTGACATCCGCCGGAAGCCATGCAACGCTATCCAGTTGTTCCTTCATAAGCCATTTTGCAGCTTCCGCTTCTTTCAATTCCAGATGTCCTGCGACAACTTCACACCAGAAACAATCCATAGAAAGATGGAATGTTGGATAGTCGTATTCGATAGTATCAATAAGCTCACCAACAGAAATCTCTGTATCCAGTTCCTCCATGATTTCTCGCTTTAATGCTTCCTGCGGTGTTTCTCCGGCCTCAACCTTTCCACCCGGAAACTCCCAGCCACCTTTTAGATCTCCGTAGCCTCGAGCTGTTGCAAATATCTTTGATTTTTCATTAAAAGAATCGCAAATAACTGCTGCTACAACATGTATTGTTTTCATAAATAAACTCCTAACTTGTCATATATTCATAAATATCATCTCGAACCGGTACATCCAAAGTATAATTGATCTCGAATGCATCGTCCTTCGTTTTTTCCATCTTAATCGGGATTGGAGATCCCTTTGCATAGATTTCGCCTAAAAAGTAGAATTCTTTTGCTTCTTTATCATTCTTGTTTTTACGAACAAAAAGAAAAATTCTATTGTCTCGATCCTTTACTGTTCTCTTATAAAAATGATCTGCATCACTGGAATCTACTTTTCTTGGATGTTTGGATAATGCTATTAAGTTCTGCTGTGAAACAAAACGATCTTCATATGCAATCGCATCTTCTGTCTTATCATAGTTAATAAAGACTGGAAGCGTTTTCGTAGCAGTATCATAAAAATATCCGCCAATATTTTGCGCATTCAAATTCTTTTTCCAGTTCAGTAATCTACACACGTCTTCATAAGTATACTTTTGATACAACTGAAAGTTCGTATCTTTATACGGTTGTGCATATCTTTCTTCAATAGTCTCTATACCATATTCTATAAGTTCCTTGACCATTTTTGAAAATTCAGAATCACGTATCAGCAATGCCTTGAATTCCGGATGCAATTCATATCCTTCATCGACTTTTTTAATTAATACACAAGAAGCATATTTTTTTCGTTCCTCTTCTTTCGCAAATTCGTTTGTCAAATTACGTATAACGGATTCCTCTACTATCTTGGAATAAGTCGCTTTATACTGTTCAGGCAACAATTTTTCCATATATGCAAGAATTCTCTGATTTTGATTAATCAAATGTTTCAGTACTAATAATTCGTGAATCCTCTTCATATTTGTAACTTTCTTAGAAAGGAATTCAATAATTAACTCTTCTTGCGTATTTAAGGTAACAGTATAGTCATCTGAATAGTATTTCTTTAAGAACGCATAATAAGATCCAAACTTCTCAAAATATTTACGCACATCAATAGAGCCATACTCCTTAAAATCCAAAACGGTCGGGATTCTTCCCAAACGATATCTCAAATTATCGAAAGATTCTCTAAGTAATTTTACATCATTGGTTCTTGCCAGATCTATAGAATGGTAGATGCGTTCTCTGGAAATCGCGTCAAAATGAATTGTAGATTCTCCAGGAATCACGCGCGTACCTTCTGATACATATCTACGAATGGAATCTTTATTGTAACTGCGGTCACCCGACAAAGCAATTGGAATCATAAAATTATTCGTGTAATTACCAATAAAATCCAATATTACAACATATTCTTTATTATCAGCTTTTCTAAGTCCACGCCCCAACTGCTGAACAAATATTACCGGTGACTGTGTCGGACGAAGCATAATTACTTGGTTTACACGTGGTGCATCAATACCCTCATTCATAATATCTACAGAAAAAATGTAATCTAATCCTCCCTCGTAGTCATCCTGCTCCAAACGTTCAATAGCGCGCTCACGTTTTTCCTGTGAATCATCACCGGACAAAAACAATGTACGTAATCCGCGTTCATTAAATAATCTAGATAATTCTTTCCCCTCATCTCTACGGCTTACGAAAATCAAACCTTTTACACGATCTCCATTATAACCATAATAATTTGCTTGCTTTAAGATATGATCTACTCTTGCAGAACAGGTTAATTGATTAAAGTCCTCTTTTTCATTAATCGTCTCGCCATCAATAATCAGATCGGTAATTCCATAATAATGGAAAGGACATAAAAGATTCTGCTCTAATGCTTGTTGGAGTCGAATTTCATATGCAATATTATGATCAAACAATGCAAATATATCAAATCCGTCCATACGTTCAGGAGATGCGGTCATGCCCAGATAAAAATTAGGCTTGAAATAACTCATGATTTTCTGATAACTATTTGCACCGGCCCTATGCACTTCATCGACTACGATTGTATCAAAATGGTCCGGTGAAAATTTCTGCATAATCTCATCTTTAGCCATTGTTTGCATCGTAGAAAAAATATTATCCTGTGCAAAACTCTTTTCTGTACCAGATAATAATCCGTAAGTTCTATTACTACCAAACACACGCTTATAACTCTTCAAAGCTTGTTTTGCAATTTGTTCTCTATGCACCAAAAACAACACTTTTTTCTGTTTTGTTTCTCTAAGTGCAAAGGCAGATGCATAGGTTTTTCCGCTACCACATGAACTGACTAAAAGTCCTCTGTGTTCATTGCTCTCTAATAATTTACGAAAATTGCTTACAAATCGTGCCTGCATTTTATTCGGCTGTAACTTATATGCTTGAAGATCAACCATTTGCTCTTTAGCAGCATTTTTCTTCTGTTCTTTTATAAGTCTATATCTTACTTCATAATCCTCAATGAAGTCTTTTACTGCAAGTGTATGTTTACTATTCCAAAGAGCATTAAATTCCGTCATCATTTGCTTCAGTAGTTCACCATCAGAAGTTGAAACAAGTTTCGTATTCCACTCTTTATTCACTGAAAATGCAGACGCTGTCATATTGGAACTTCCTACGATAAAACGGTAAATCTCTTCTTCTTTAAAAATATATCCTTTCGTATGAAACCCAGATGCACCTTCATCTGTAGAATCATATACTCGCACTTCAACATTCGATAGATCCGCTAAAGTTTTTAATGCTTTCGGTTCTGTAAATGTCAGATAACTTGTCGTTAATATCTTTCCCGGTATACCTTTATCGCGTAATTCAGCAAGTACCTGCTTTAACGGTGCCAGTCCACCTTCGGTAATAAATGCCACGCTAATATAAAAAGCATCACAATGGCGAAGCTCTCGCTCAATTGCAACAGATACTTTTTTCCCCTGCGTGTAGTCATTAGAAACAAACTCAGGCCTATATGCCAAATTTGAGTTGATTGCTGAATTAATAAAAGCCGTATCTAAACCTGAAGAAATATCGTGATTAGCCTTTACTGCCATCTGAATCACCTCCACTGTAATCGTTTATAATTTCAACAATATCATTTAACGTACTAACTCAAATTATATCATACATACGTTTATCTGTGGAAATAAAGTGCATGGATTAGAATGGGTAGATTATTTAATTGTGAAATGATTTCCAAAATATATTCGTTTCTTTTTATTGACTTTTTGCTACTATGGGGGTACAATCGTAGCTAAGAAATGGGTTTTTTACTGAGTAATGTCTTCGGACTGGAAAAGGGTGCTCGTTTCTTTTTTTATGTTCATTATATCATACAGATACATTTTACCATCTTTTGCATGTCGAATAACCATTATTACATTAAAAACATTATATCTTTCAATTTCCCCAACTTCATTAAACACTGGCAAAGCAAATCTTGACTCATAACGATACCAACCATACATTGCATCTATAGTATGTTTTTCTTTATAATTTTCAGTAAATTTCTTTCCGGCTGCAATTTCAATCAATTCTGGTAATCCCTGTGCGGCATTAGCTTTTGCCTTCGCATTTGCTCCTTTTAAAATATGTGTATAATTTGAATGAGTATACTCATCCGGTAAATCTGTTCCAATATAAACTGCATCATTGCTGTCATCAATTGTGTAGATATCTCCTACATATTGTTTTAGATATTTTTCAACATCCTCCCATTTTACAGATCTTTTCCCTTTGAATATGATGTCATGAATAAATACCGTTTTCTTTCCATCTATATCCTCGATTACATTTACTTTTCTTTCCACGTCTACCTCCTTCTGCTTCACTCAAATACACGCAATGCGTTATTTATTATTAAAAAAATAATATTCAGTCCTAATCATCCATTCGTTTTATTCGACATTCCGTTTCTGCTCTATACTTTAATAAACGTAACAGATATTCTGGAAGTTCTCTTTTCTCTGCTTCCCAATCTTGAACGGTACGATACGGAATCCCATAGTAGTCACTAAATTCACGTCTGTTCATTCCCATTTTTTCTCTTAATTCTTTTACTTCTTTTCCTCTGCTCATGATTGAACCCTCCCATTTAAATAACGCACTGCGTTACTTGATAGTACCAAATATATGCTATGTTGTCAATCAACTACCATCTCACCTCTCATCATATTTTCGCCCATATGTTTTTATGAAATAGAAAAGACAGGCCCGAACTCCTTGTAAATCAAGGCTTTTCGTCCTGTCATTAATATAACATGTGCTCCTGTAACTGATATCAGCAAAGCACGTTTCCTCTGCTCCGTTATCTTTTATCGATTATCAATTTTCTCCGGAAACATATCATGATTACTCATACGATTCCAGGCAACCTGCTCCCAGTTGGTACCTGGCTTTCCATAATTACAATACGGATCGATGGACAAACCTCCACGTGGAAGGAATTTCCCCCAGACTTCTATATATTTTGGTTCAAGAAGCTTGACAAGATCTTTCATAATTATATTGATCACATCTTCATGAAAATCTCCATGGTTTCGGAATGAGAACAAATACAATTTCAAGGATTTACTCTCCACAAGACGTTCGTCTGGAACATAGGAAATCGTGATCGTTGCAAAATCTGGCTGTCCGGTGATTGGGCACAGACTTGTGAATTCCGGGCAGTTGAACTTGACGAAGTAATCGTTTTCAGGATGTTTATTCTGAAATGCCTCCAATACAGACGGATCATAATCCATACGGTATTCTGTTTGCTGATTTCCCAATAATGTTAAATTTTCCTTTTCTCTCATTGCTTCCTCCTCTATCTCAACGCAGGGTCTTCTACGTGATTCGCCTGAAATGCTGCTGTGCGATCAATGCATGTTCCGCATTTTCCGCAAGGCTTCTCTCCACCTTCGTAACAGGACCATGTCAATTCATACGGAACTCCCAGTTCTAATCCAATCCGTACTACTTCGGCTTTGGATACATTTACAAAAGGAGCTTCTATTTTCAGTTGATGTCCGGAACCTTCCCAAATTGCTTCATTCATTGCCTGATTGAATACCGGTGAGCAATCCGGATAAGCAAAACCAGCAGAATCATCTGCATGAGCTCCATAATAAATCACTCCACAGTCCTTGCTCAGTGCAATACTTGCTGCCGAAGAAAGAAATAATCCGTTCCGGAACGGTACATATGTACTTACAGGCTTATCGCCATTTGTTTTTGAAATCTGCTCTGCGTAACTCTCCTCCGGAATTTCTTCCGTAGACCGTTGAAGCAGTGAACAGTTGCTATATTGAAATATCTTGCTTAAATCCAGGAACAGATGCTCCACGCCATAATATTCGGCAACTGCTATTGCAGCCCTGATTTCTTTATCGTGCTTCTGTCCATAGGAAACCGAGAGTGCAATCACCTGGTCTTTCCCGTACTTTTTGATTGCCAGTCCTAATGCCGTTGTTGAATCAATTCCTCCACTAAAGAGAACTAATGCTTTCATCTCCATCACCTCACTACTTATTTATACGCCCCGTTCATTGGGATCCCAGATTACTTTATGCATCTGAATCTGCAGACGCACACCATTCAACCGATGTTTCAGCATAAATTCTACAATTTGCACTGGTTCTATGGATCCAAAAACAGGACTAAGATACACATGACACCTGTTTGTCAGATCATAAGTCTGAATCACGTCCAATGCTTTTAACAGATCCTCCTGGCTGCCGCACACAAATTTTACAGTATCATCTTTTCCTAGCAGTTCCATGTTCTCTGGTATCATATATTCTTCGCACCCACTTGACGGTAACTTATAATCCATTGTAAATATCGGTCGTTCTTCGCAAAATGCCGACAAATCAACTGCGCCATTTGTCTCAATTTCGACCTGTAAGCCGGCTTGTAAAAGAAGGTGGATCAATTCTCTAATGTCTTTTTGCAGTAACGGTTCTCCACCTGTAAGTGTCACATTGCGAATTTCGGTTCCTAAAACATAATTTAAAATCTCTTCCGGGGGTTCCTCTTCATATGGGCAATCCGGTTCATTGGCCCACATAGTATCACAATAGCTACAACGCAGATTGCATCCTTTGAAACGAACAAAGACTGCCAATTCTCCCGCCCGTGTGCCTTCCCCATTAATACTGGTGAATTTTTCTACTACTTTCATCTACTCTTCCTCATAAACCGCACAATTATTCGGTGTCTCATATACTTCCACACAATGAACCTCATATCCCAATTCCGTTAATTCCTTGTAGAAATAATATGCGAAATTCTCTGCCGTAGGACGAAAAGAAACTTTCTCCAGATGAAAGTCCTCATTCTGAAGTGCAGCTACTGTTTTTGCTTTCAGTGATCCTGTCTCGTAAATCAGACTATGATCAAAGGAATCGCAAAGTTTTTTCAGATCCTTTTTCAGATTACCAAAGTCCACTACCATTCCTCGTGTCTGTCCTTCTTGCTCCAGCTCCTGACTTTTGATTTTTGCAACAACATTCCAACGATGTCCGTGGATATTTCTGCATTTTCCTTCGTATTTCCATAAAAAATGCGCTGCGTCAAAACTGGCTTTTGTTTGCAAATAATACATATTTCAACTCTCCTGTATTTGAAATGTATGTACCTTTTAAGAGCTGTGTATCCTAAGCGGAGCGTTTTATATATATGGAAAATATTTCCTGAATATAAAAAGCTCTGCGTACTTCTTTGCACGCAGAGCCTAGAATCTTCTTAACTAGCCCTGGTTTTGTTTTTCGACAGGAAGGTACAAATGAACTGTCGGCTGTTTTTCACAGCATGAAAATTATACCACAGAAAATCAGTTTGTCAAATTGGTTTTTCTATTTTAACGAAATGGTGTCCTATTTCCTATATTCTATTCTCCCAGGAAATATCTTCCGTAAGCATCTGCTGCTTTAATTGCTGCGCATACAGTCTCAGGTGTCACCTCAAATGGCATGTTATGAAGTGTATCATTCTCTGCACAGGCTGCTGTCGCAACTGCCATAAGCTTCTCGTCTGTCACTTCTGTAATACCAAGTTCTTTTAATGTAACAGGAAGTCCCAGTTCAATGCACCAATCTATAATGTCTTCCAGTTCTTCTGCCGGAATGTCTTCCAGAACAAGCTGTGTGATTGTTCCAAATGCAACTTTCTCTCCATGATACATATGATGACACTCGTCCAAAACTGTGAATCCATTATGGATTGCATGTGCTCCTGCAAGACCGCCACTCTCAAATCCGATCCCACTAAGCAATGTATTAGCTTCAATTACCTTCTCAACAGCTTTTGTGCAGGCTCCTGCTTCCAGAGCAAGTTTTGCCTTCACACCTTCATTCATCAATGTATCAAAGCACAGTTTTGCGAGTGACATCGCTGCCATAGTAACATTTCCACCAGCACAAGTTGTTGCTTCGCTAGCCTGACAGGCTCTTGCTTCAAAATAAGTTGCAAGTGCATCACCCATTCCGGAAACTGTCAGTCTGACTGGTGATTTTGCAATGATTTCTGTGTCCATCAGAACCATGTTTGGATTAGCTGGGAGGAATAAGTATTCTTCGAATACGCCTTCATCAGTATAAATAACAGAAAGTGCACTGCATGGCGCATCTGTAGATGCAATTGTCGGACAGATCAGTACCGGTACTTCTTTGTAATAAGCAACTGCTTTCGCAGTATCAAGGATCTTTCCTCCGCCAATACCAATAACAACATCACAGCCCTTTTCATTCATAACGGCTACCAAACGATTAATTTCTGTCTTGCTACATTCTCTGTTGAAATACTCGTACACTGGTTCAATATCATATCCTTCAAATCCAACTTTGAGAACGTCTTCAATACGTTTATACCCCGACTCTGTGATCAGTACAAGTGCTTTTTTACCATACTTCTGAGCATATTCACCCAGCTTTTTCATCTCACCTGCACCTTGAACATATTTGCTTGGACTACATAAAATATTTGCCATTTTTGTCTGCCTCCTAAACTCCTTATTTGTATGTTATTAAATTAACAATCTAAAGATATTGTAGTCCTTCTCAGCAAAAGTGTCAATAAAATCCAATTGAATTTTCTGTAAGAAATCGGCTATATAATCACTACTCACAGCTGTCTGTATCAAACAACCCTTTTATTCATCTCAACGTGCAAACACCCCTGCTAAAAATCCCCTCTTCTTCACCTGCTGGACTTCTGCCCCACTTCTCATAATCAGCGCAAACATTCCCATATTGCGAAGATCCTGCCGCAGGTTCACTGCCTGTTCTTCTGCCAAACCATCTTTTACTAAGAATGGCGTATCATTCAGGCTCACATTCTTCGGGAAGTCATATTTTCTCGCGATGCTTACAAACTCTGACCTCTTTCCGATGTAATCAACCATACTTCCAAGCGCGACCACCTGTTTTGAAGGATACACCGATGGATCTACTTCATACACTTCTTTTTCATCACCGACTGATTCAAACTTATATTTTGCTGTATAGAAATCCAGTGCCTCCTCAATATAAGAACACGCCTCTCCGTCAAGCTCTTCATACAAAACACACGGTAAACTCGCTACAATTCTTCTTGTTTCTGTTTTTTCCATTCCTGTTAAAATCTGCAGAAATTTAGCAACTTCCAATTCTTTTCCGTTACAATCAATTAATGTTACTTTATAAAATAGTTCTTTGTTTATCATAGCCTTGCTCCATTTTCATTTTTTATAACAAAAATTTTATTTTATTATAACTGAAACAGGGTGATACTGTCTACAGATTTTCTGTTTACAGCATCACCCTGTATTTTACTTATTTTCTCACTGAATAAAATTTAAAAATTCTCAGATTTCATTTCCAGCCTGATATCCGCTGCGGATTGCTGCTGAGATATCTGCTGTTCTCTCACCGCTGCAGTCTCCAACATATACAAATGGAACTGTCAGCTTACTGTCGTCGAAGAGATTCTTCTTAGACCCGAGTGCATTCACAATTGTATCAGCTTCAATTGTAACCTCTGACTCGTCTTTTGTATTCACAGCATGAATCACATTATTCTCGATGGAATTCACTCTTGTATTCACATACTCTTTTACATCGTGTTCTTCAAAGTCTTTTTTGATCAGTGGCATTACTGTCTCGGATTCTCCTGTTGCAATCTGATCCAGCATCTCGACAATGCTTACTTTGAGACCTTTCTGTGCAAGGAATTCTGCTGTTTCAGTTCCAACTAATCCTCCGCCAAGTACTGCACATGCTCCACTCACTTCGCATCCTGCAAGAACATCCCAGGCAGAAACAACATTGCTGTCTGTAACAGACATTGGAAGATCCATGTTATGCGCACCGATGGCAAGAATTACATGATCAAACTTATTGAGTTCTTCGCTATCTGCTTCTGTATTTAATTTCACATCCACAGAGAGTTCTGGTAGAATCTTCTCATAATATTCAATAGATCTTAAAATCTCGCTCTTTCTTGGCGGAACTGCTGCCAGATGGATCTGTCCACCAATCTTATCTGATTTCTCAAATACGGTTACTTCATGTCCACGTTTTGCTGCAACTCTTGCTGCCTCAAGTCCGGCGATTCCTGCACCTACAACTGCAACCTTTTTCTTCTCGTCTGCAGGTTTGATAAATATAGTTCCTTCGTTTCCGTTCTCTGCATTTAATACGCAGGAAATGTATTTACGTCCCTGAATTGCATCTACGCATCCTTTATTACAGTTCAAGCATTCTCTGATGCACTCTCCGGATATAGCTTTATTGGCAATATCTGCATCTGCAAGCATGGAACGTCCATAAGCTACGATATCGGCATCTCCGTCTTCGAGGATCTTCTCTCCTGCTTCTAAGCTGACAACGCGACCAACTGTTGCAACCGGAACGGATACCAGTTTTTTCACTTCTCTGGCTACCGGAAGTGTCCAGTTATACGGAACATCTCCCATCGGCGGGATTGTATCTCCCATGTTTCCTGTATGGTTCGCCTGAGCAACCTGAATCATATCGATTCCAGCCTCATCAAGCATCTTTGCAAACCGGATTCCTTCTTCTGCCTCAAGTCCGCCTTTTCCACGAAGTGATCCATCAGGATTTACTGTAATGATTGGCAGTTTATACTCAATCATAAGATCCGGTGCAGCTTCTTTGATTGCTGCTACTACTTCGAGTGCATATCTTGTACGGTTCTCAAGACTTCCTCCATACTGATCTTCTCTATGGTTCAGAATTTTTGAACAAAGGGAACCAAGAAGACGATCTCCATGTACTTCAATCGCATCGATTCCTGCTTTCTGCGCCTTTGCTGCACATGCAGCGATACTGTTTTTAATATCTTCTAACTGCTCAACAGTTGCCTCTGTTACAAAATGCTGCATATCATGATGAAGTTTTGCATAAGCGCCTTTCGTAAGTCTGTCGCATTCTTCCATCTGTTTCTTTGCTTCTTCCGCATTTCCCTCTGCCTGTGCTTTTGCCGCAGCCTGTCTTGCAATACCTGCCTCCATGATCATGCGTCCAACTCCAGGAACATCATACTCCGGATGGAATAACTGAAGTGCAAGCTTACAGTCATACTTATGTAATGTATCTGCCAGATTTTTATATACTGGAATCTGACTGTCATCATAAAGCTTTGGTGTCGGTGAAGCTGTTCTTACAGGAGCTACATCTCCGATAACAACATATGCTGCTCCACCTTTCGCAAGTCTTTCATAGAAATTCAGACTTCTCTCCCCAATCGATCCATCTCTTTCTTCATATCCTGTTGTGAGCGGTGGAAACATGATTCTGTTTTTAAAAGTAAGATTTCCAACTTTAATTGGTTCTGATAATTTATTCCCCATCTTTTTTCTCCGTTCTGCTTTATTTTTAATGTCTTTCAAATTAACATACTTGAGACTTCATGCATAATTTTTGTCAGCATTTGCTGACACCTCTTTTAGTAGCAATTATAATTCTTCTGCAAGTTTATGTCCTGCAGCAATTGCATCTTTCAGAGTTCCGACTTTATCACAGTCTCCGATAAAATGAACTCTCTCTTCTGTAGTCTCTACCTTGTTCGGTGCATAACCGACTGCAAAGATCAGTGTATCCGCATCTGTGATATGATATTCCTGTCCGTCTTTCTCATAAGTGATCGTAGTCTCATCAACCTTTGTCACCTGACTGTTCAGTTCAATCTTCACACCTTTTCTCTTGAGTCTCATTGTAAGCTGGCTCTTAGCTGCTCCGCCTTCACCCGGCATCAGTGATGGCGTCATCTCGATCACTGTAATGTCACGGTTTGCAGGGAACATGTCATCAATCAGTGGTGCAAGATAATCTGCTGTCTCACATCCGACCGATCCGCCTCCAAGAATAACAATCTTTCTTCCCGGATATTTTCTTCCGGCAAGAACGTCATCAGCTGTCATTGTCTGCTTAAATACTTTGAATGGAGGGATTTCTTTCGGAACTGCTCCTGTAGAACAGACAACCTCATAATCCTTAAATTCTCCCGCAAGCATTTCCGGTGTTACTTCGCAGTTCATACGAACTTCAATTCCTTCGTTTTTCAGACGACGTGCCATGAATTTGATTACTTTACAAAGTTCCTGCTTGGCGATTGGAACTGCTGCAAGTTTTAAGAGTCCTCCGAACTCACCACTCTTTTCGCAGAGAACAACCTCATGTCCGCGTTTCTTGGCAACATAAGCCGCTTCCATTCCTGCCGGACCTGCACCGATCACAAGAACTTTCTTCTTCTCGTCTGCTTCTTTGATCTCGTCAGACTCTACTGATGGATTCACTGTACAGCTGATCGGATTACCGAACATGATTCCTGTCAGGCAACGTCCACATCCGATACATGGACGGATATCATCTGTTTTTCCTTCTGCAGCTTTATTAACAAATTCACTGTCACACAGGTTCGGACGACCGATCATACAGATATCTGTCTTTCCGTTTGCGATAAGTTCTTCCGCTACCCATGGTTCATTGATTCTTGCAACTGTAGATACCGGAATGTTCACATGCTCTCTGATCTCCTCACTTGCGTGTGCATGCGGTGCCGGTGATGTACCAGGTGCAGGCATGGAGCTTCCTCTCTTGATTGTATTTCCTCCGGAAACATGGATGAAATCAACACCTGTTTTCTCAAGCTGTTTGGATACATAGATCATGTCGTTCAGTGTCAGACCACCTTCACTGTACTCATCTCCTGAAATACGAACATCAATAATGAAATCATCACCACAAAGTTCACGGATCTTTGCAATTACTTCAAGTGTCAGTCTGAGACGTCCGTTAATGTCTCCGCCGTACTCATCTGTTCTCTTATTATAAAGTGGTGTAAGGAATCCACCGAGCAGTCCATGCGCATGTGCACACTGGATCTCGACTCCGTCTCCGCCTGCGATCTGGAAACGGCGTGCAGCCTCTCCAAACTGCTGAACAAGTACATGCAGTTCTTCTACTGTTACTGCTCTCGGTGCTGACTTCGCATAATAAGGACCGACATTGGACGGTGCGATCAGCTGAGGCGTTCCCGGAATTGGAAATGCCATATAAGCCGGATGAAATAGCTGTGCTAAGATCTTCGTATCATACTGATGCACTGCATCTACCAGTTTCTTCCATCCCGGAATATAAGAATCATCATAGATTGACATATCTCCCGGTAAATATGTGTATACCGGCTCTACCGTTGTAACTTCTGTAACGATCAGTCCAACTCCCCCCTTCGCTCTGGCAGAATAATGCTCAACCAGCGCATCTGTCACATAGCCTTTATCTGCCATGTTTGTGGAAATCGGCGGCATAAAGATTCTGTTCTTTACCGTTGTCTTTCCAATCTTAATTGGTTCAAATAAATGTGGAAAATATTCATTCATCTTCTGTTCCTCCAATTTGTTTTCTTTTCCCGTTCTTTTATCATCTCGCTGCAGATTGAAATTGATAAATTTTTCACTATTATATTATACCAGTTTTTTTATAATTGTGGTGTTGTATTTGTATGATTTTTACAACTCATTCTCTTGCAATTCAATATAATTATGCAAATAATCAAAAAGAGTTTCTGAATCTTGTGAATTTTCACACAATCCAAAAACTCTTTTTGTTCATCTTGTTCTTTTGTCTTACGATTATTTTAACTTATAATCATTTCTGCTTCTGTGTATATCTTAACTTTAGACATTGAATACTGACGAATCTTTTTATCCAGTAAATCCATTGTAAGAAGAACACCTTCTATTTCAGATATTCTCATTTGTACCAACTTTAGATCCTGGTATATATAGTCAGGAATCATACCAAATCCGACAACTTTCACTTCCTGTGGGATGTTCACTCCATACTTTCGAAGCGCCGTCAACGCACCGATTGAAATCTGTTGATTTTCAAATAAAATTCCTTGCGGAAGCGGATTTTTTCTCAACCACTCTAACAAAGTCTCCGTTATCTTTGGAATTTCATCTCCAAGATCAAGAATATATTTTGCAGATGCAGTATCTTCGTTAGACTTTGTATTTAAAAATGCTTCTTTACGAACTCGATAATTATAATTATCTTTCCCTGTGCAGAAATAATAAATATCTGATGCACCTTCCTTGTACAGATAATCCACAGCACTTTTTAGCATTTGTCTATTGTCTGCACATACGCTGCTATACCGACTATCTGGAAGTTCACAGTCATAAAGAACCAATGGTTTTTTGATTCTTTCAAGCAGGTTTTGATCTTCTTCTTTTAATTCGGTTCCAAAAAGAAGAACGCCTGCCACAAAATCCATATTACATTCCGTAATTACTGCTTCTGTTTGCGCAATGTCATCATTTAAATACGTCACTCCATAAAGGTATCCAAGTCTTCTTGCTTCAGAATCAAATGTAGCAAGTACATCTGACCAGAGATCTGTTTCTGAATTACACGCAGCACCTTTGCTGTGATTAACGATCACTATTTTGATCATCTGATTCACCGGATGGCCAGACACTGTAACGATATTCTCTTTTACCGGAATCACTCCGTTATTCTTCTTCATTTCTTCCAGACATTCCAAAACCATTCTTCTGGTTTCTTCATTGACTCCCGGCTTTCCGTTTACTGCAAGCGAAACTGTCGCTTTGGAAACTCCGAGATGCCTTGCAATGTCTACCATCTTTATCTTCATGTGTGATGCCTCGTTTTTTCTAGATTGTAGTAAAATTAATTTCAAAATCGTTATATATTCAAACTTTAACTATTTCTGAAAATGAATACCGTTCGTAATCATTAATTCTTATATTCCTTTATTATCCTATATAACTCATTGTTTTATTATTATAACAAACTATCTTGAAATAAGACAGTTTTTTGTGGGTAATATTTATGGATTAAAATATTTATGGATTATATTTTTGTTGCTCTTCATTTCATACATGTAGCTATGAACACATTTTTAGGAAAAATAAAAAATAGACAATGAACACTTTGAATCGCGAACATTGTCTATTTTCAACCTTTGGTTTTACTGGGATTCTTAGAATTTACCAGCCTTTGCAGCTTCCTCTACAGCAACTGCTACAGCAACAGTCATACCAACCATCGGGTTGTTTCCTGCTCCGATAAGTCCCATCATCTCAACGTGAGCCGGTACAGATGAAGATCCAGCGAACTGTGCATCAGAGTGCATACGTCCCATTGTATCTGTCATTCCGTAAGAAGCCGGTCCAGCTGCCATGTTGTCTGGGTGAAGTGTACGTCCTGTACCACCACCTGAAGCAACTGAGAAGTATTTCTTTCCAGCTTCGATACGCTCTTTCTTATATGTTCCTGCTACTGGGTGCTGGAATCTTGTAGGGTTTGTAGAGTTACCTGTGATAGATACGTCTACATTCTCTTTCCACATGATCTTAACACCTTCTACTACGTCGTTAGCTCCGTAGCAGTTAACTTTCGCACGAAGTCCTTCAGAGTATGCTTTACGGAATACTTCTTTCAGTTCTCCTGTGTGATAGTCAAGTTCTGTCTCAACGTATGTAAATCCGTTGATACGTGCGATGATCTGAGCAGCGTCCTTTCCAAGACCGTTCAGGATAACACGCAGAGGTTTTTTACGAACTTTGTTTGCTTTCTCAGCGATACCGATAGCACCCTCAGCTGCTGCGAATGACTCGTGTCCAGCCAGGAATGCGAAGCACTCTGTATCTTCTTCAAGAAGCATTTTTCCAAGGTTACCATGTCCAAGACCAACTTTTCTCTGATCTGCAACAGATCCCGGAATACAGAAAGACTGAAGTCCTTCTCCGATTGCTGCTGCTGCATCAGCTGCCTTTGTACATCCCTTTTTGATTGCGATAGCAGCACCTACTGTGTAAGCCCACTTAGCGTTCTCGAAACAAATTGGCTGAATTCCTTCAACCATCTTGTAAACGTCAAGACCAGCTGCTTTAGTTACTTCTGCAGCTTCTTCGATGGAGTTGATTCCATACTCAGCGAGTTTTGCAAGAATCTGTTTTTCTCTTCTTTCATATGATTCAAATAATGCCATTGAAATAGTCCTCCTTACTCTTTTCTTGGGTCAATGATCTTAACAGCATCGTCAACACGTCCGTACTGTCCTTTAGCTTTCTCAAGCGCTACAGCCGGCTCGTCTCCAGCTTTGATGAAGTCCATCATCTTACCGAAGTTTACAAACTGATATCCGATGATCTCGTCATCTTCGTTCAGTGCGATTCCTGTTACATAACCATCTGTCATCTCAAGATAACGAGGTCCTTTTTTCAGTGTTCCGTACATTGTACCAACCTGTGAACGAAGTCCTTTTCCAAGGTCCTCAAGTCCTGCTCCTACCGGAAGTCCGTCCTCTGAGAATGCACTCTGAGTTCTTCCGTAAACAATCTGAAGGAACAGTTCTCTCATAGCTGTGTTGATAGCATCACATACAAGGTCTGTATTCAGAGCTTCAAGAAGTGTTCTTCCCGGAAGGATCTCAGAAGCCATAGCTGCAGAATGTGTCATTCCTGAACATCCGATTGTCTCAACAAGTGCCTCCTGGATGATTCCGTCTTTTACGTTCAGTGTGAGCTTACAAGTACCCTGCTGTGGAGCACACCAGCCTACACCGTGTGTAAGTCCGGAGATATCTTTGATTTCTTTTGCCTTTACCCATTTAGCTTCTTCTGGAATTGGAGCTGCGCCATGGTTTACGCCCTGGGCTACCGGACACATCATTTCTACTTCGTGTGAATAAATCATGTTAATACTCCTTTCAATATGTATGATTTTCTTCGTATACGGTACACTATTTTTTTCGCACAAAAACTGACAGCTCTGCATTATTTTTTAACACTGAACTGTCTGCGCGGTGAGAAGTTGATTTGTCACCTGCCACAAACTCTTTCTCCCTGCACCATATGTATTTATTTTCGCACAATTTGTCGCATTCGTCAATCACAACTTTGACAAGATTTTCACCATCTGAGGGAAAGAATTATATAAATATGACACTTGACAAATTTATGTATAAAAAAAGCAGCTTCTGTATCCTTTTGGAAACAGTTACTGCTTCAACTTAATCTTTTCTTATTACACCGGCATCTCTTCCACCAGACGTTCCTTCAGCATCTCCAATGCTGCTTTCACAGTATCCAGTCTGTTCTCCATCCGGCTTCCATTCCAACGACACTCTTTCACTGTCGTCTTCCCATTCAGATAACATCCAATATATACAAGACCAACCGGCTTTTCTTCTGTTCCACCTCCAGGCCCTGCAATTCCTGTTGCACTTAGTGCCGCATCCGCATTCGCAGCCTTTGCAGCACCCTCAGCCATCTCATGCGCTGTCTGTTCACTCACGGCACCGTAAGTTTCAAGTGTCTCATGAGAAACGTGAATTAGACGTTCCTTTGCCTCATTCGAATACGTAACATATCCCTCGTTCAGCACATCTGATGCTCCTGCCACATTGACTAACGTTCCTGCAATCAATCCACCTGTACAGGATTCTGCTGTTGTCACATGAAGTTTACGCTCTGCAAGAAGATCTACTACAACTTCTTCCAGACTTTTCTCACCTGCAGCTTTCTCTTTAAAAAACCACTCCAGATACATCTCTTACATGCCTCCCTTTGTAAGAACCTCTCTGTTTGCCCACACATAGTCTACCAGAGAAATCACAGTAAGTGCTGTGGCAATCCAGATCAGTACTGTTCCAACCATGTCGAATACACCGCCAAAATCAGCAATCAGAACAATGATCATTGCCATCTGGGATACTGTCTTGAATTTTCCCCAGTAATTTGCTGCGATAACAACGCCATTATCAGATGCTACCAGACGGAAACCACTGATAATAAACTCTCTTGCAATAATAACAATAACAACTGCTGTCGGAAGTTTTCCTGAAGGAATCAGACAGATCATTGCTGAGCAGACAAGAAGTTTATCTGCCAGCGGATCCATAAACTTTCCAAAATTTGTTACAAGATTGTATTTTCTTGCAATCTTACCATCCAGCATATCTGTCAGACTTGCAACAATAAAAAGTACAAGCGCGATCCATTTATTCGCAGCTCCGCCTACATCTGTCAACATAAAGAAAACAAAAAACGGAACCATAATCACACGTAATACTGTTAATTTGTTTGGTAAATTCATACTACATCAACTCTCCTATCAAATCATAATCTAATGCTCCGGTCACTTTAACCTTTGCAAAATCTCCGGAAATCAATTCTACGTCAGTATTGATAAAGATCAGGCCGTCTACATTCGGTGCATCACGATAAGTTCTTCCAACGTAGGCATTCTCATCTGCGACTTTACCTTCGATCATGACAAGAACTTCTCTTCCAATCATGTCTTCCGCTTTATCGAATGCAATTTCCTGCTGAAGTTCCATGATATCTGCCTGACGATCCTCTTTCACTTCTTCATCAATCTGATCTTCGAATGTGGCTGCCGGTGTATCTTCCTCCGGAGAATACGTAAATGCTCCAAGACGATCAAACTCAAGTGTGTCAATGAATTCCATCACCTCTTCATGCTGCTCCTGCGTCTCTCCCGGAAAGCCTGTGATCAGTGTTGTTCTAAGACAGATATCCGGGATTTCCTTACGAAGCTTCTGCACAATGTTGATCAGCTCCTGTTTTGAAGTTCTGCGTCCCATTCTCTTCAAGATGGTATCATTCGCATGCTGGATTGGGAGATCAAGATAATGACAGATCTTCGGTTCTTCTTTCATTACCTGGATCAGTTCATCTGTGATTTCCTCCGGATAACAATATAAAATACGGATCCAACGGATTCCACTGATCTTGCAAAGTTCACGGAGCAGCTTTGGAAGAGATTTCTCTCCATAAAGATCTTTTCCATAAAGCGTTGTCTCCTGAGCAACAAGAATCAATTCTTTTACGCCCTGCTCTGCCAGATCCTGTGCTTCTTTCAGAAGGCGTTCCATCGGTACACTTCTAAAGTTTCCACGGATTTTCGGAATGATGCAGTACGTACAATGTTTGTCACATCCTTCTGCGATCTTCAGATATGCAAAATGTCCTCCTGTTGTTACAAGACGCTTCGTCTCCGGTAATGGAAGAGCATCAAGGTCAGCTGTCATAACTTCATGTTGTCCTGCAAGTGCCGCATCTACCGCATCCAGAATGCGATCATATGCAGTTGTTCCAAGAACTTCATCTACCTCCGGAATCTCATCAAGAATCTCCTGACGATAGCGCTCTGCCATACATCCTGTAACGATCAATGCCTTTGCACTGCCATTCTTCTTATATTCTGCCATCTCAAGAATATTCTGGATGCTTTCCTCTTTCGCATCATGGATAAAACAACAGGTGTTGATCACAATAATATCAGCCTCCTGTTCATCATTCGTCATCTCGTAACCTCTTGAAGCAAGCATTCCAAGCATTACTTCTGTATCCACCAGATTTTTATCACATCCTAAGGATATAAAAAGTATCTTCATATATTAGTAAAACCTCCTGGTCATCCTCTCTAAAAAATATAAATAAATCTCACCTTCTGTGCATCATTTCATACATTCCATGCATGTACAAAACGTTCAACAACAACGTCAAAAGAGCAGATTGCACTTTTCTGCATCTGCTCCGTTACTGTTCTGATTCTACTCTTCGTCAGTGTCCTCAGGTAAGATCTTAAGCTCACCTTCATTCAGTTCTTCGATTGCAATGGAAAGCGGCTTCTGTCCGTCTTTCACAGGTACAAGCGGAAGTTCTCCGGCGATCAGCTGTCTTGCACGCTTAGATGTAGCCATTACGATAGAATAACGGCTGTTTACAACCTTAGAATCTCCCTCTTCAACGTCTTTGTTAACTACTTTCATCAAGTCAGTATAAGATGGATGCAGCATATTAATTTTCTCCTTTCAACTCTTCCAATTCTTCTTTTATGTCATTCATAAAATTCACATTGCGTGAACTTCTGTGGTGTTCTCCCTGGATAATAGAATGCATCTCTTCAACACAATCATCCAGTTCATCATTCACGACAAGATAGTCATAAGCACTCATTCCCTCTGCCTCTTCACAGGCACGGTTCATTCTGGACTCAATAACCTCCATCGTCTCTGTCCCTCTTCCTACCAGACGGGACTTCAGTTCTCTGGCATTCGGCGGTGTCACAAACATCAGAAGCGTATCCGGGAACTTTTCTTTCACTTTCAGTGCTCCCTGAATCTCGATCTCAAGAATCACATCTTTCCCTTCATCCAACATCTTCTCAACATATGCACGCGGTGTGCCATAATAGTTTTCCACGTATTTAGCATACTCTATCAATTCATTATTAGCAATCATTTTTTCAAATTTCTCCCTGGAAAGGAAGAAATATTCTCTGCCATCTACTTCCCCGTCACGTGGACCTCTTGTTGTCGCAGAGATGGATAAAGCATAATTCTCCGGATATTTTCTCATTAATTCTTTCATCAATGTACCTTTTCCGGCTCCTGAGAATCCGGATACGACAATCAAAATACCTTTTTTATTCATGATCCTGCCCTCTTTTACTCTATTCTATATTCTGTATCTGCTCTCTGATCTTCTCAATCTCTGTCTTCAGACTGATTGCATGATTGGAAACCTCAATATCATTCGCTTTAGACAAAATCGTATTTGCTTCGCGATTCATCTCCTGCGCAATGAAATCCAGCTTACGCCCGATTCCTTCTTTCTCCTCCAATGTTGCTCTCATATGCTGAATATGGCTCTTCAACCGCACAACTTCCTCATCTGTACAGATCTTATCTGCATACAGAATCACTTCTGCTGCCAGGCGGTTTTCTTCCATCTGTGTATCTGCCAGTAACTCAGCCACTTTCTCTTCCAGTTTCTGTCGGTATTCTGCCACAATCTGTGGAGAACGTTCTTCTACCGCAGAGACCTCCTGCTCCAGAAATGTAAGCTTCGCAAGAATATCTTTCTTCAGGTTCTCACCCTCTGTTATTCTCGTCTCAACAAACTGTGTAAAAGCCCCTTCCAGTGCTTTCTTCAGTCCATTCCAAAGCTCCTCTTCATCTTCCACTTGCTCTTCCATCGTAAGAACTTCCGGAAATCTTGCAAGTGCAGATACGCTGATGTCATTTTCCAGCCCGAATTCTTCTTCCATCTGCTTAAAATACTTCATATATTCTGCCGCGATCAATGGATTATATTTCACAGAGCTCTGCGCCTGTGACAGATCTTCATATGTAATAAAGATATCAACTTTCCCGCGGTTCGCATAAGACTTCAGAAGTGTCCGGATGGATGTTTCAAAAAAATTAAGTTTCTTCGGCATTCTGATGTTCACATCAAGATAACGGTGGTTTACACTCTTTAACTCAACGGTAAACTTCTTGGAATCCTGCTGAATCTCACATCTGCCAAAGCCTGTCATACTTTTGATCATTGTCTTCATCCTCTGTTTACTATAATCTAATCTATTATACATCAAATGTTTGTAAATGGTCAACAAGTCTTTTATAAAGATTCGATTTATGTTACAATTAAAAAATGTGAAAACAAACCTTTTATTCAGGAGGAAACAATATGGCTTTTGATGGAATCGTTGTGGCGAGTCTCACCAGCGAATTAAAACATAAATTATTAAACGGAAGAATTTCAAAGATTGCACAACCGGAAGCGGATGAGCTTCTTCTGACAGTCAAATCAACGAAAGGTCAGTATCGTCTGTCGATTTCGGCGGATGCTTCTCTTCCGCTAGTCTATCTGACCTCGAAGAATAAGCCAAGTCCGATGACTGCCCCAAACTTCTGTATGCTTCTTCGTAAACATATCAGCGGCGGCCGCATTGTTGATATCTGGCAGCCGGGACTTGAGCGTATTATTCATTTTACAATTGAACATCTCGATGAACTTGGTGACCTCTGCCGGAAAGATCTGATCGTCGAGATCATGGGAAAACACAGCAATATCATTTTCTGTAACGATCAGGGTAAGATCATTGACAGTATCAAACATGTATCTGCACAGATGAGTTCTGTCCGGGAAGTTCTTCCGGGAAGAGAGTATTTCATCCCGGACACCATGCAGAAAGTAGATCCGCTCACGGTAACTTCTGAAGAATTTGCAGCGCATCTGACAGGTAAACCAATGCCACTTGCCAAAGCAATTTATACAAGTTTTACCGGAATCAGTCCTGTAACCGCGGAGGAGATCTGCTCCCTTGCAGGAATGGATTCTTCTGTCCCGGCCCAGGAGTATTCTGCTGATATTTTACTTCATCTATATACACAGTTTGAGATTTATTTATCCGCGATCAAAGAAGATAGCTTTTCACCTGGTATTTATTTCGATGGAAAAGAGCCAAAAGAATTCTCTGCTCTTCCACTGAGTCATTTTGTCAACTATACAAGGGTAGAATATGATTCTATTTCCGAAGTACTTGAGACTTATTATTCGACACGCAGTCTCATTACCCGCATCCGACAGAAATCGGTTGATCTGCGTCACGTAGTTCAGACTGCATTAGAACGAAACCGGAAAAAATACGACTTGCAGCTGCGTCAGTTGAGAGACACAGAAAATCGTGAAAAATATAAAGTGTACGGCGAATTGATCAACACTTATGGATACAATCTGGAGGAAGGCGCAAAGACTCTTGAATGCCTGAACTATTACACCAATGAAATGGTATCCATTTCGATGGATCCATTAAAGACACCGCAGGAAAATTCCCAGCGTTATTTTGCAAAATATAACAAGCAAAAACGTACTTTTGAAGCACTTTCTGTTCTTTGCAAAGAGACATTGGACGAGATCACTTATCTGGAATCCATTCAGACGGCACTTGATATTGCACTGACAGAAGATGATCTTGCTGAAATCAAAGAAGAGCTCACAAACTCCGGCTATATCCGCAGAAAATATACAAAGAAAAAAGTCAAGATAAAAAACAAACCACTCCATTACATTTCCAGTGACGGTTATCATATGTATGTCGGAAAGAACAATCTTCAGAATGAAGAACTGACGTTCCACTTTGCAGTCGGAAATGACTGGTGGTTCCATGCAAAACAAGCTCCGGGATCCCATGTCATTGTCAAAACACATGGGGATGAACTTCCGGACCGTACATTCGAAGAAGCAGCCAGACTTGCAGCTTATTATTCCAGCATGCGAGGTTCCGATAAAGTTGAGATTGACTACGTGGAGAAAAAACAGGTCAAAAAACCAAATGGTGGGAAACCTGGATTTGTCGTCTATTATACAAATTACTCCATGGTGATTGACAGCAATATCAGCAACATAGAAGAACTTGAGTAATATGAAATAAGTGGTAATAACAAAAAGAAGGAAGACTTCAGCGGCATGTGCCCGGTCTGAAGCTTCCTTCTTTTTATATAGCATCAACCATAGGATTTCTGGCAACGTTTCTTTTATTTCGCAGAATTCTTTATTTCATCCGGAACATGGATTTCATCCACCTTGTTATAGTCCGTAAACTGAAGCACGATCGAGTAAAGATTTACTTTCGTAGTCTCTCCGTAAGACTTATATAAATCTCCCATTACATCACTCATGTCTACAACGATCTTCGCCGGAAGCAGTTCTTCTTTGTAAATGTCAAAAATAACAGGGATTTTCAAATTACGGATTGCATCCTCCTCCGGGAGATTCACCAGATGATATGCTTCTACCATCTCTTTGCCAAGAAGACCCATAAGCTCCGTTCCTGTTACATCGCCATACAACTGATAACATGCCTTGCCATTTACTGTTGTCTCCTGCTCGGACAGGTGGAAAGACTCAAGCGCTTTCCCCTCCTGTGCGAAAATATTTCCGTCAATACCAAGGTGATTCTCGCTGCTTCCTTCTGCACTCTCTTTCTTCCAGGATCCATTCGTGCCACTATATGTCACTTGTTTTCCGTCTTCCTCCACCTGATAAAGTTCCAGATCTGCAGATACCTCAGAATCTTTGATCGTCACCCTGGCAGTTCCTTTCGCATGACCGGCCGGAGGCTCTGTCGTGTTCTCCAGATCCATCTCCATGTTTACTTCCATCAGATTTAAAATATCAGACATCTGAATTGCCAGCTCCACATGGTTTGCTGAAGAAGTTACTTTCTGCATATTTTCCGAAGACTGACGAAAAATCTTCTTTGCATTCATCTTCCCGGCACATCCAGAACAAAACAGCATAACCGCAACAAGTACGATCAGTAACTGTACAGATATCATCTTTTTGCGAAATCCACTCTTGTTTTTCTCTTCTGTTATTCCATTTTCCAAGCTCTGTTTGACTCTAAAAGCCTTCCACACAATGCATTACTCCCGTCCTGCCAGATAATCAATAAACTGCTGTGCTGTTCTTCCAGACAAACCGCCATGAGACAGTTCCCATGCATTCGCCTCAAGAAGCAGCTGCTCTTCCGGCATATTGATTCCATTCTTTTTCGCAAGTACACGCACGATCTCCTGGAATGCCTTCTTATCCGGTGAACCGAAATAAATCGTAACGCCAAATCTTGCAACCAATGACAGCTTCTCCTGTACTGTATCATTTGTATGCATATCTTCATCTCTGTCCTGCTTATCACGGAATGTCTCACGGATCAGATGACGGCGGTTTGATGTCGCATAGATCAACACATTCTTCGGTTTCTTCTCCAGACCACCTTCGATTACTGCCTTCAAATATTTGTATTCAATTTCAAATTCTTCAAAAGAAAGATCATCCATATAAATAATGAATTTATAATTTCTATTCTTAATCTGAGCGATTACATCATTCAGATCCTGGAACTGGTGTTTATACACCTCGATCATACGAAGTCCCTGGTCATAATACTGATTTAAAATAGCCTTGATCGAGGAAGATTTTCCTGTTCCGGCATCTCCGAACATCAGACAGTTATTTGCTTTCTTTCCTTCTACAAATGCTTTCGTGTTATCAACCAGCTTTTTCTTTGCATCTTCATAACCTACAAGATCATCAAGATGTACATGGGCAATGTTTGTGATCGGTATGATCTCCACATCAGAATTCTCCGGATGCTCCACACGAAATGCCTTGTGAAGTCCAAGTTTACCAACTCCAAATTCCTTATAAAACTGCGTCAGTGTACGCTTGAAATGATCTACGTTCTGCGTTGCAGCAAGGGCACGGCTGAGATCACAGATTCTGTCCCTGACACGACGGTTGAACACTTTACCGCCACTGTTACCGCTCTTATAATCCATGATGATCTTCAGGCAGTCAGCGTCCAGACTCTTTTCCAGTTCCTCGAAATCATAGTCAAACATTTCCTTAAAAATAGCAAAATCATGAAGTGCAATCTCATTCAGACTACCTTCAATCTCTCCTACGATCTCACAGGAAGTGCTGTATGCATTCTCATCACTCGCAAGAAGAAATGTCAGATAAGTATGCCACAGATTCCCTTCAAAACCGTGGCTTACTGATAATTCCAAAAGTTCATTGATACAATCAAAAAGGAGTCCTCTTAAATCTTCTTTGTTATAAAATTCACTCTCATAATTATCAATCAGGAATGTGATATCCTTTAGAATCTCTCCATATTCCATATTTTTATACAGCATCAGTTCGTTTGTACGCATTCTAAATAACCTCTTTTCCAGTAAATCCCTCTGGAGCTTTCGCTCCACCTGCTCTGTATTCTGCTTTTCTATCTATTCTAATATCTAGTAATTTCCAAGAATTCTCAAATTCGTTGCTTCTTCTCTCAGTCCACGCAATGCATTCTTCACTGCTGCATCTTCCAGACTTCCATCAAAATCTACAAAGAAACGATATTCCCACTGTTTTCCTTTCACAGGTCTTGATTCAATCTTTGTCATATTTATATTATTGTATACAAAATGTGACAGAAGATCATAAAGAGACCCACTCTGAGCCCCACTCTGATGCGGAAGTTCGAATTCAATACTGATCTTTGACGCATGCTTCAGATAAACCTTCTGATTCGTCACCACGATAAAGCGTGTACAGTTATCCGGCTCGTCATTTATATTATCTGCGAGAACTTCCAACCCATGAATCTTCGCCGCATAGGCACTACATACAGCTGCCTGTGCCTTATCTCCATCTTTTACTACTTTCTGCGCAGCGATTGCCGTATTCACTACACTGATCTGCTGCCAGTCTGCATGGTCATTCAAAAACCCTGTCGTTTGCATAAGGGCTTCTGCTTTCGAATAAACACGTTTGATATCTGTAAGTGTTGTTCCCGGAAGTCCTGACAAAGTATGCACTACCGGAAGGATCGTCTCAGCAACAATATAATTCTCAAATTCATCCAGAAGATCATACATCTCGTTCACCGGACCTGCAGATGAATTTTCAATCGGAAGAACCGCATAATCCGCAGCACCTTCTTCAATCGCAGTCATCGCATCACGGAATGTTCTTACATGAAAGCAATTCACATCTTCTCCAAAGAACTGATGCATTGCCGCTTCTCCGTAAGCACCTTCTGTTCCCTGGAACACAACTCTGGCAGTATCCTTCTCAAGAGAATCAATCTGAATAAAAGGAAGCCTTCCAAGTGCGCCTGCTTCTACCAGCTTCTGATACTGCAGTTTTCTGCTCATAGACATCAGCTGCGTATATAATTCACGAACTCCGTTCTTATCAAAATCATTGTCAACCTTTGATGCCACATCTGCAAGTTTCTCCTGCTCCCTCTGCCGGTCATACACTTTACGTCCGGCTTTCACCTTATAATCTCCAACCTCACGGCAGACATTCATTCTCTTCTGATAAAGTTCCACCATCTGGTTATCTATCTTGTCGAGCTCTACTCTCAGTTCTTCAAGTGTTGCCATCCTAACTTCTCCTTACTAAAAAACTCCATCCATACTGCATCTCTTTTATACTGATTTGTAACACAATTAATTATAGTAAAAACACTGCATGAACAGTACCAAGTATAATACATTTTTTCCACAAAATCTATCCTTTGAAAAAAGTTTATTTTCCTGTTGAAAATCTTCTCGTTTTAGTATATCATGGTATGGAATACGAGAACAATCGGTTTTTATCTGATTCAAGCGTCTCGAATAAAACATTGGGAGGTATACAAATGAACGTTTCTGATTGTATCAAGATGCGCAGAAGCATAAGGAAATATAAACCTGATCATATTGATCATTCTATTATTGATTCTATTATTTCTATTGCTTCCTATTCTCCATCTTGGAAAAACACACAGATCACTCGTTATATCGCAATTGAAGACCCCTCTATTCTCAAAAAGATCGCTGATGATTATACCCCTGTTTACAATTCTAATATTATCCGTCAAATTCCTATGCTGGTTGCTGTTACTTTTATCAAAGGCAGATCCGGTTTTGAACGTGACGGATCCTACAGCACAAAAAAGGGAGACAGATGGCAAATGTTTGACGTTGGTGTTGCCTGCCAGTCTTTCTGTCTTGCTGCAAAAGAACAGGAACTTGGTACTGTGATCATGGGCATCTTTGATGAAGAAAAAATTACAGAACTTTTAGAGATTCCGCCAGAGAGGGAACTGGCAGCTCTGATTGCAGTCGGCTGGCCGGATGATGATCCACAAGCACCTAAGAGAAAAGCCGTTACTGATCTACTAGAATATAAATAATGTGATTCAATCACACAAGGAGGTTACTTATGAGACATTTAATGAGCCCACTGGACTTCTCAGTGGAAGAACTGGACGAACTGTTGAAACTTGCACAGGATATTGAGGCACATCCTGACAAATACGCACATGCCTGCGACGGAAAGAAACTTGCGACTTTATTCTATGAACCAAGTACTCGTACACGTTTAAGCCATGAAGCCGCAATGCTGAACCTTGGAGGAAGCGTTATGGGATTCTCTTCCGCAAGCTCCAGTTCTGCTTCAAAAGGAGAAAGTGTATCTGATACAATCCGTACAATCTCCTGCTACGCAGATATCTGTGCAATGAGACACCCAAAAGAAGGTGCTCCGATGGTTGCCTGCCAGCATTCCAAAATTCCGGTGATCAACGCAGGAGACGGTGGACACCAGCACCCGACACAGACACTGACAGACCTTCTCACAATCCTTAACGTAAAAGGAAGACTTGACAACATGACAATCGGTCTGTGCGGAGACTTAAAATTCGGTCGTACTGTTCACTCACTGATCACAGCACTCGTAAGATACACAGGCATCCGTTTTGTACTGATTTCTCCAGAAGAATTAAGACTTCCGGAATACATCCGTCATGATGTACTTGATAAGATGAACGTTCCTTACGAAGAAGTTGTACGTCTGGAAGAAGCAATGCCAAAACTTGATATTCTGTACATGACACGTGTTCAGAAAGAACGTTTCTTCAATGAAGAAGACTACGTACGTATGAAAGACTTCTACATTCTCGACAAAGAGAAAATGAAACTCGCTCCGGAAGATATGTATATTCTTCATCCGCTTCCGCGTGTAAATGAAATCTCTGTTGATGTTGATGACGATCCACGTGCTGCTTATTTCCGTCAGGTTCAGTACGGAGTATATGTACGTATGGCTCTGATCCTTACACTTTTGGATATTCACGTTGACTAATATAATCATATTTCATAGTACGAAAGGGGTAACAAAATGTTAGAAAATACATTAACTGTAGGACGTATCGCTGAAGGATTCGTTCTTGACCACATTGAAGCCGGCAAAAGCATGGAGATTTATAAATACCTTCACCTGGATAAATTAGACTGCTGTGTTGCCATCATCAAAAATGCAAAAAGTAATAAAATGGGCAAAAAAGATATCATGAAGATTGAATGCCCGATCGATTTCATGGATCTTGATATTCTCGGATTCATCGATCACAACATTACTGTAAATATTATTGAAAACGGAGAGATCATCTCCAAGAAACCTCTGACTCTTCCTAAGAAGATCAAAAATGTGATCCGCTGCAAGAACCCAAGATGTATCACATCTATCGAGCAGGGACTTGATCATGTATTTGTACTGACTGATGAAGAGAATCAGGTATACAGATGCCAGTACTGCGAGGAGAAATATAGCCGCAGATAATCCATCGTTTATCTATATCAGATGTGGGATTGACTCCCACATCTAATATAAGAGCCAGAACAGTTACCGTGTGTGGTAACTGTCCTGGCTCTTATAAATTTAACACTCTTCTGCAATTTTGTAAATCAGCTTCTCTGTATCTTCCCATCCCAGACATGGATCTGTAATAGATTTTCCGTAAGTCATATGATCGCAGATCTTCTGATTTCCTTCTTCGATATAACTTTCGATCATAACTCCCTTGACCATCTTCTTCACATCATCATTGTATCTTCTGCTGTGAAGAATTTCGCTGACAATACGAATTTGTTCTTTGAACTGCTTATTGGAGTTGGAATGGTTCGCATCAATGATCGCTGCCGGGTTTTTCAGGTCTTTCTTCGCATAAACATCTACCAGACGGACAAGATCCTCATAATGGTAGTTCGGAATACAGGTTCCATATTTGTCAACACCACCACGAAGAATTACATGTGCAAGATCATTTCCTTCTGTTGTAACATCCATTCCTCTGTAAATGAAGTTATGAGAGTTCTGAGCAGCAATTACGGAGTTCATCATAACTGAAAAGTCTCCACTGGTCGGATTCTTCATACCAACCGGAATGTCCATTCCACTGGCTGTCAGACGGTGCTGCTGGTTCTCTACCGAACGGGCACCGATTGCCTCATAAGAAAGGATATCGTCAAGATAGCTTCTGTTCTCCGGATAAAGCATCTCGTCTGCGGATGTCAGTCCTGTCTCTTTGATCGCGCGGATATGCATTCTGCGGATTGCAATGATACCCTCAAGAAGGTTTGGAGCCTGATCCGGATCCGGCTGATGAAGCATTCCCTTATATCCTTCTCCTGTTGTACGTGGTTTGTTTGTATAAATACGAGGAATGATCATCAGACGGTCTGATACCTTCTCGTTGACTTTTGCAAGACGATTCACATAGTCGCACACAGAATCTTCATTGTCTGCGGAACATGGTCCCACGATAACAACAAATTTATCGGATTTTCCTTCAAAAATCTCCCGAATCTCCGCATCACGTTTCTTCTTGATCTCTGCCAGTTCTTTCGGAAGCGGGTATTCCGCCTTCAGGTTTGCAGGTAATGGTAATTCTGCATTAATTTTCATTCCCATGGTCTTAATTCCTCCGTTGTCTGTCTCTTGCAAAAGAATCTATCTCAAATAACTTCTTCCGCATTATTAATAACTAAAATACAAAAGGAGTTTCTAAATAGAAACTCCCTCCATTGATTGAGCAAAACGATAAGCCGGGTTATGTCGTTGAACAATCATCTATCTAGGCGCCGCGTTACCGCTGCGCTCAAGCGACCCACCTTAAGCGTGACGGGCAGCCACATTGCTTATATTCGGTCTTGCTTCGGATGGGGTTTACATGTGCCCTTCCTGTTACCAGCAAGGCGGTAGTCTCTTACACTGCCTTTCCACCCTTACCTGCACAAAATGCACAGGCGGTTTATTTCTGTTGCACTGGCCTGGGAGTTACCTCCACCGGACGTTATCCGGCATCCTGCCCTATGAAGCCCGGACTTTCCTCACCTGCGGCCTTTCGGCACTTGCAGCCGCGATTGTCTGTCTTACTCAACACAGTTTTCAATTATACTAAGAAATCCCTCTGTTGTCCACTGTTTTCAAGATTTTCTTCTTGATTTTTATTAATCAATCATTGTTTTCGAATTCTTACAGCCCTTCGTCTACGATAAGATTCGTTCCATCTGCAGCAGTTGTTGCAAGTTCATCACATCTTTCATTCTGTGGATGTCCATCATGCCCCTTTACCCAGTGAAATGTCACGCTGTGTTTCTGCTTTGCTTCTAACAGACGTTTCCAAAGGTCTACATTCTTCACCGGTTCATTCTTCCCGCGTTTCCATCCCTTCTTGATCCAGCCGTCTACCCAGTGCTGGTTAAACGCATTCACAACATATTGTGAATCCGAATAGACTTCTACTTCACAGGAACGGTTTAAAGCCTCCAGACCTGCAATTACAGCCATCAGCTCCATTCTGTTATTCGTTGTCTTCTCATATCCCTGGGACAAATCCTTCTTATGAAGCTGTCCCTTCGTGTCGACATACTCAAGCACTGTTCCATATCCGCCCGGTCCGTCCGGGTTTCCGCGCGCTGCACCATCTGTATATATTTTTACCAGCATTTTCAATCTCTCCTGTTATTCCATCCTTCTGTTTTTATCTTAATGAAAAAGTATCTACCACCTGTACCACTTCTGGAAGTATATATTCCAGATCTTCCTTTGCCATCTTGGCACTCTCCGGCAAATTGATCATCAATGTCTTCTTTCTGATTCCAGCCTCTGAACGATCCAGAATCACTTTCTTTGTATGACGAAGATTATAAGCCCTGAGTGCTTCCGGAATACCTGGAAGCAGACGGTCTGCTGTCTCCCTCACAGCATCCGGCGCACAATGCTTCTCCAGGAATCCAACTGCTCCGGTTGTCAGAACCAGTTCAACCATTCCCGCATCTGCCAGCTTACAGAGCACTGTTTTCAGCATTTCTTTATCCTCTGGAAATGCTTTTGCTGCCCGGACTTCAATCCCAACCTGCTCCAGCATTCTTTTGAGTGATGCTGCCGCTGCCACATCCGCTTTTGCTTTATATGCCCCTGTATCTAATGATAAAATAACCGCTCTCATCTTCTGTCTGCCCCTTTCTTAATTCTACTATGATCTCCACTCGTACTTTCTCATTATACAGAACAATAAACTTTTGTGCAACTAGAACAAAGAATGTGCCTCGGCACATTCTTGCGCCTGCGGCGGTCGCTTGCAACGCCTACATTATACGCCGCAGTGCGCATCCTAAGCGGAGCGTTTTCAATAAAAACAAAAAGATGTCCTGACAGATCTTTCTTCCGGAGGGCTAATCCTTATTATCGATCTATTAAAACATCTTTTCTTAACTAGAAATTAAATGAGTATATGTATGACTTTCTCTTACAGATTTGCTTTGAAGAACTCTTCCATCTTAGCTGCTGCAGCTTCTTCGTTCTCACCTTCAACTGTTACTTCAACTTCCATACCTTTTTTGATACCCATAGCCATGATAGCCATCAGTCTTGTAGCGTCAGCTGTTTTTCCGTTTCCGGCGATTGTAACCTTAACTCCCTCAAGAGCTTTTGCTTCTTTTGCAAGCATTCCTGCCGGTCTTGCGTGGATTCCTTCGTTGTCCTGTACTACATAAGTAAATTTTGCCATGATACATTCTCCTATCTTTAATTTATTTTATTTATCACCTATTTGTCCAGACAGGTCTGGAAATGCCTGCTCCAGTACAGCCTTCGCATCCATTGCTCCGAAACGCTCCGGATCAATCCTGTCTATGCGGATGCCTTTGGACTCATACTGTTCTTTCAGGCTTTCGAACCGATGTCCCAGCTGCGGACCAAGCAGCAGAACATCTGTCTGACCTGTGTAACCCTGAAATGCACGTTCCGACATCGCTATGACTGCGATTTCAAGATTCTCATTCCGAATCAGCCGTTTCATCTTATTCACTAAGAGGCTCGTTGAAATACCTGCCATACAGATCAATGTTAGATGTCGCATCGTCATTTCCTTTCCTGTCCCTCGACTGACCTTAATTTAACATATATTTTTAAAAAGCTCCACTCAAAAAATGACCACAATCAATGTGGTCACTTTTGAATCACTGAACATATAATCACATTCATCAAGGAGATTAAATACATTTTATTCTTCTGCTCTGCGCAATAACTGGATCAACCTGTCATAATCCGGATGACGAATCAGATTCTGCACATCTGCCGGACGAAGGATCAGATCTGTCGTTGCCTCATAGAACTGCTGCAGATTCTCATCCTCTTCCCTTCCGATCGCCGTCAAAAATACGACCTGCACCTTCTGCCGGAACCAGAATATCGGTTCTTTCAGAACTGCCACTGCAACAAAAGCACGTTCCTGGAAGGCACGCTCCGGGTGTGGAAGTGCCACCAGATTACCATAATCTGTTGGTGTAAGTTCCTCTCTCTTCAAAACAGATGCAGTGAATGTCTCCGGAAGTCCCTTCTCCTGCTCAACCTTCCGGCACAGGTTCTTCAGAACCTCATCCTTCGTCTTTCCTTCCACATCCGTAAAAAATAATTCCTTCTTAAAATATTTCTGCAGAAAGTCCTTACTCTCTCTTGCAAAAAGCTTTCTCACCCTGTCAATGTCATTGTCCTGCAGAAAGGAACCAATCTCCAAAATCGGTACCGGTACATAAGAAGAGATATGTACCGTTGTAAATACATAATCCACTTTTTCAAACGGAAAGTTCTCCAGTTCATAAAGATTACATACATAAATCTTTTCAATATACTCTTTAAATTCTCTGCTGTACTTATATCTGAGAATTTCTGAACTCGTCTTCCCAGATGCACATACGATCAGAATTGAAAACTTCTTCTGTTCATTCTCCTGCTGCTCCAGAGCCAGTTCAAGAACCTCTGCGAGTCCGGCAATCTCATCTTCTGAAATCGACTGCTGAAAATATTCCCCCAGTGCAATTGCCGCCTGGGACGCCATCGTATAAGAAAGCACATAATTCTTACGGATCTCTTCCAGCATCGGGTTTCGCAGGATCATATGATATTTCATACGAAGGACAAACGGAACCATATGTCGGTTCAGCTCCATACGCAGATGAAAATCATTCCTGAAATCAACATGGAATTCCCTGTAGATCATCTCCAGCATCTCAGTAATAAGACGGTCGATCTCGCTTTGCATCACGAAATTTTCCTGTTCTGTCTCACTGTCGATATAAACCTTCCCCACAAGCTGCAGTGTCAGATAATTCTTCTCATCCTGAGAAAAATGAATCTGATAATGCGTGCCCACCAGCTCTGTCAGTTCTTCCACAAACTGCTTCTCTTTTCTTCCAAGCATATCCGCTGCCTGCGGTTCAACATATTTCTCCTGACGTATCCTTCGCATCGCCACATAAATATGTTCCACAAAGTCATTGTAAGCAATCTCAGAAAGTTCGATTTCATATTTTTTCAGACACTGATAGACCATTTTCCCCAGCGTCTCGATCTCATCCGTCTGATGCCGTCTTCCGATTCCTTCCAGACTGTCCTGCTTTACAAAGACATCCACCATACACTGACGAAGATTAAATTCACTGCCTTCCACACGGATACCATATCCCGGCTTCTTATGAACTGTAATACCATACTTCTGATAAGTTTCCTCAACCTGCCGGAGTGTATGCGTCAGCGTCCCCTTAGAAATATAAAGGAAATCACACAACTCCTCTGACTTGATATATTCCGTTCTGTTCAGAAGATATGCAAGGAGAAAATGTACTCTCTCCTGATTATTCGACGGAATCACCGGATCTTCATTCTCCTTCGGATTCAGCAGTCCTTCGATACCTTCCGGCTGTCTTGGATCCAAATAATATCCGTACCTGGACTTTGATAAAATCTGGATTCCTTTCTTCTCAAGCTCCGGATTCAGTTCCTTGATCCTGACTCTTACCGTCTTCACGCCAATTCCAAGCTGACCGGCCAGTTCACTCGCAGTCACATGTTCTGTTTTACACAATAATTCAAGAATCTTTCTCTGTTGGTGATTCAGCAACACTGAATTCCTCGCTTTCTTTTGCATATTTTACTTACTGTTTATCTTATCATATTTTCCTGTAAAAAAAAAGCTCACGATCACTATATAATAATGCAGACCAGACCACCATTGCTATCGTTTACGATCTTCTGCATAGAATCCTGCAGTTTTACCTGACTTTCTTCGTTGATCAGCGTAATCTTATTACGCATACCATCCATCACAAGATCTTCAATTGATTTGCCGAAAATATTTGTTCCCCAGACGCCTTGTGGACCTTCGCTCTCTTTTTTAATATATGCAACAAGGTCTTCTGCCTGTTTCTCACTTCCCACGATCGGTGCGATCTCCGTTTCTATATTCGCACGAATCATATGGATCGATGGTGCCTCGGAACGGATCTTTACTCCATATCTGCTTCCCTGCTTGATGATTACCGGCTCATCCAGGTGAATCTCTTCTTTCTTCGGGCTGACTACTCCGTAGCCTTTCATCTTCACATCCGCAAATGCATCCTTGATCTGACTGAATTCTTCTTTGATAGAAGAAAGCTCTTTCATCAGAGAAATCAATTCATACTCACTGCGGATCTGAGTTCCTGTCAACTCACTCAACACTTCATAATAATACTTCTGGCAGAAAGAAATCCGCAATATAACCTTGCCTGTGTCCATCTCTACCTGATCCAACAGGATCTGGTCTATGTATGGACTTTCTGTCCTCCAGTCTTTTCCGGAGACACTTCGCAGATCCGACATCTGAGCCATAATTTTCTTCACATTCTCAATCAGATCTTTCTTGATTCTGTGATCGCATGACAACATTTCCACCCATTTCGGAATATAAAATTCTATTTCCGTGACAGGAAATTCATACAGTACCTGGCGCATCATTTCATAAATGTCGTCTTCCTTGAGCTGTTCACAATTCACCGGATAAACAGGTGCTGCATATTTCTCCTCAAGAGCTGATTTCAGACGTTCTGTCTCTTTCGAATATGGTTTCTGGCAATTTAATAAAATAAGAAATGGCTTCCCGATCTGTCGAAGTTCTTTCACTGTCCGCTCTTCTGCTGCCACATAGTTTTCTCTTGGCAGATCTGTCACACTTCCATCTGTAGTCACAACAAATCCAATCGTCGCATGATCGTGTATCACCTTTTGTGTTCCGATCTCGGCTGCCTTTGTAAATGGTATCTCATAGTCATACCATGGCGTCTTCACCTGACGCTCCTGCCCATTCTCGGTATGGCCATTCGCCCCATCCACCATGAACCCAACACAGTCTGCCAGCCGGATCTTCACCTCTATGTCATCTGAAAGCTTTACATCCGCTGCTTCTTTTGGAACAAACTTGGGTTCTGTTGTCATGATCGTAGTTCCCGATGCTGCCTGAGGAAGTTCATCTTGTGTACGCTGCTTTACATGCTCTTCCTTAAGATTCGGCAAAATCAAAAGCTCCGCAAAACGCCTGATGAACGTTGACTTGCCTGTCCGAACCGGTCCCACAACTCCGATGTAGATTTCTCCGTTTGTCCGTGCTTTCATATCCTTGTATACCTGAAATGAATCCATAAAAATACCCCCTTGTTCTGCTGATACCAATGTATGCAGCCAGACAAAGGGGTATGACTTTTAATTTTATATTCGTTTCGTTCTCTTATTCTTCCCAAAGAAGAGAAGAGTTCTCAATCTTAGACTCGCGAAGCATCAGATCATCTACTGCCTGTTTTGGATCCTTTCCTTCAAAAAGAACCTTGTTGATCTCATCTACGATCGGCATTGGAACTTCATATTTCTGTGCAAGCTTTGCAGCTGCTTTCGCAGAATAGACACCTTCAACAACCATGTTTACTTCCTTCATAGCCTCTTCCATAGACTTACCCTGTCCCATTAAGTAACCAGCTTTACGATTACGGCTATGAACACTGGCACAAGTAACGATCAGATCACCGATTCCGGTAAGTCCACAAAAGCTCTCGAACTTGCCGCCCATCTTCACGCCAAGTCTTCCGATTTCAACAATACCACGTGTAATCAGAGCAGCCTTCGTATTATCTCCATAGCCGAGACCATCTGCAATTCCTGCCGCAAGTGCGATGACATTCTTAAGAGAACCTCCAAGCTCGATTCCAAGCATGTCAGGACTTGTATACACACGGAATACTTTACTGTTAAATGCAGACTGCAAGTACTCTGCTGTCTTTTTTGTCTTTGCACCGATCACGCAGGATGTTGGAAGCTTTCTTCCTACTTCTTCTGCATGTGTCGGTCCACTGAGCACTGCTACATCTGCCTGCGGAATCTCCTGGCTGATCTGCTGAGACAGCGTCATCAGTGTATCTTCCTCGATTCCCTTCGCTACATCAACGATCATCTGCCCATCAACAACATACGGCTTCATCTTTGCCGCTGTACTCCTTGTAAAGATAGAAGGAACTGCAAGAACTAAAAAATCTTTTCCTTTAATAGCCTCTTCCATCTCATTTGTGATCATAATCTCTTCTGAAATATGGACACCCGGAAGTTTTGATACATGCTCCCGCTTCTCGCTCAACATCTCCACTTCTTTCGGATCGATCGACCAGACAGTTACATCATGTCCATTATCATGAAGAAGGATTGCCAGGGCTGTTCCCCAGCTTCCTGCCCCAAGAACTCCTACTTTTGCCATATCATCTCTCCTTTTCTTCGCTTCTTTTATTTCTTTGAACCGAATTTATTCTCTGTTCCATTCAACAGACGTTTAATATTGGCGCGGTGTCTGTACCATGCAAGTGCTGTAAGTAAGAACGTGATCACATATAACTCATATACCGCACCCTTCGCCATATCAAACCATCCAAGCTGTCCGAAGATCACCATCTGGATAAAAAACACTGCATAAGCAAGCAATGAACCAAGGGAAACATATCTTGTCACAAGCACCGGCACAAGAAAGAATGCCAGTGTGACAAAAAACAGGATGGAACTGTACGGCAGATGCCAGAAACAGTTGCTTACCACAAGTGCTGCCATAACAGCGATTCCCTTCCCACCTTTAAAATTCATATAAAATGGGAAGTTATGTCCCAAAGTAACTCCTGCTCCTGCATACATCATCAGAAGCGGAAGAATATTACTTCCATGGTATATTGCACGGACAATGAGCACTGCTGCAAAACACTTCAACACATCTCCTGCGAATGTCATAAGTCCTGCTTTTAATCCCATAACACGCAGTGCATTCGTCGAACCAGAATTTCCGCTTCCTGCTTTTCTTATATCAATATGATGCATCTTTCCGACCAGATAACCGCTCTGCAGAAGTCCGCAGGCATATCCGATCACCAGACAGATAATACGTTCCATTCTACTGATCCTTTTCCTTTCTCTCACGGATGAAGAACTTCAGTGAAGTTCCTCTGAAGCCAAATGCCTCTCGGATCTTATTCTCAAGATATCTTGTATAGGAGAAATGCATCAGCTCCTTGTCATTTACAAAGATAACAAATGTCGGTGGCTTAACAGCAACCTGTGTAATATAATAGAGTTTTAATCTCTTACCTTTATCTGACGGTGGCTGCTGCATAGCAACTGCCTCTGTCATGATCTCATTGAGAACTCCTGTCGCAATACGAAGTGTCTGGTTCTCAATGACCATATCGATCATATCATACAGTTTCGGAAGTCTCTGTCCTGTCAGTGCAGATACATACATGATCTCTGCATATGGCATATAAGAAAGTACCTGACGGATCTTTCCTTCGTATTCTTTCATTGTCTTATCATTCTTCTCAATGGCATCCCATTTATTAACGACAATGATAACTCCCTTTCCTCTTTCATGAGCGATTCCGGCAATCTTCGCATCCTGTTCTGTGACACCTTCTGTCGCATCGATCACCATAAGTACAACATCGGCACGCTCTACTGCACTTACAGTACGGATGATACTATAACGCTCCAGTTCTTCCTTGATCTTATTCTTTCTACGAAGACCTGCTGTGTCGATAAAAATGTATTCCTTTCCGTCATGCACGATCTCTGTATCAATCGCATCTCTTGTTGTACCTGCGATATTGGATACAATTACGCGGTTCTCACCAAGCAGACGGTTTACGATAGAGGATTTACCAACATTTGGTTTACCTACGATTGCGATACGCGGACGGTCGTCATCCTCTTCTGATGGATCCCACTCCGGGAAATGTGCTGCAACCGCATCAAGCATATCTCCAAGACCAAGTCTGGATGCTGCTGAGATCGGCACCGGATCTCCGATTCCGAGATTGTAGAATTCATAGACATCAGCCATATATTTATCAAAATTGTCAACCTTATTCACAACAAGGACAACCGGCTTACCGGAGCGGCGAAGCATATCCGCAACCTTAGAATCTGAATCCACAAGTCCCTGCTTTACATCTGTGATAAAGATAATAACATCTGCTGTGTCAATGGCGATCTGAGCCTGCTCTCTCATCTGGGAGAGAATGATATCACTGCTGTCCGGCTCAATACCACCTGTGTCGATCAGTGTGAACTCTCTGTCAAGCCAGTCAACATCTGCATAAATTCTGTCTCTTGTAACACCCGGTGTATCCTTAACGATGGAGATCATCTCTCCTGCCAGGACATTGAAAAGTGTTGATTTACCCACATTCGGGCGCCCTACAATGGCAACTACTGGTTTACTCATTCTATTCTTACCTTCCTGTTTTCTCTTATTTTCTCTTAAATAGTTTCTCTTAAGCCGTAGTGATCCTACGGTCTTTCATCTGATTCTCATCTATATCTGTGGGATTCGGACCTGCGACACCTAAAATAGCATCGATCAGATCCTGTCCGCTTGATTTTACAATATCTATAGGAACTTGTAAAGTATCTGATACTTCTTTCAATGTAAAGTCATCAAGGAAAATGTCCTCGTCCATCTTCAGCATATTGCATGGGATCAGAAGCCTGCTTCCAAGTGGCTGATCTTTTAACTGCTTCATCAGATCCTGTCCTGTGATCAGACCAGAGACTGTGATACGCTCTCCGAAGAAATCATTCCGGATACAATATGTGTGAACCTTAAGTCCCTCATACTTCTCCTCCATCTTCTTCGCCATACGCTCAAGATACGGATATGCAAGCTTTGCTGTTGCAAGAGAAATCTCTTCCTGATGTTCTCCGCTTTCCAGCTTCGCATAACCTTCTTCAAACTCATTAAATAAAAGACGAAGCATTCCAACTCCATTCTCCAGCTGAAGATATCCGTCATAACGTTCCTCTTCCGGAACTTCTTCCTCTGCCAGCAGATACCACTCATCTCCTGCATGAATAAAATGGATCCCGTATTCTGCGTAGACTTTCTTCTGCCACTTCTCAATCGTGCGAATGACTTTCTTTGCCTCTTCCTTTGTAAATGGCTCTAATGGATACAATCCATCTCGATACTTGGAAAGTCCAACCGGCACAACCGACACACTGCGTAAAAGCGGCAGATACTGCGTCAGGTCACGGATACTACGTTCCAACTCTTCCCCGTCATTCACTCCACGGCAAAGAACAATCTGTCCGTTCATCTCAATGCCGCCCTGATACAGAATATCAACTTTCTTCAAAGCCTCCCCTGCAAAACGGTTATGAAGCATCTTACAACGAAGCTCCGGATTCGTCGTCTGGAACGAAATATTGATCGGTTCCAGTCTATAGCGGACAATACGATTCATATCCTTCTCACTCATATTTGTCAGTGTGACATAGTTTCCCTGAAGGAATGACAGTCTGGAATCATCATCCTTAAAATACAGCGTATCACGCATCCCCGGCGGCATCTGATCGATAAAGCAGAAAATACATTTATTATGGCAGGAATGATACTCATCCATCAGTCCCTTACCGAAATCAATTCCCAGATCCTCATCAACATCTTTCTCAATTTCAAGCTCCCATTCTTCCCCGTTCGCTTTTCGGATCACAACAAGCAGCTCCTCAGATTCCACATAAAACTGATAGTCAAAAATATCCTCGATCACCTGACCGTCAATCTCCAGCAGAACATCTCCCGGTTCAATCCCCAGCTCTTCCGCAATGCTTCCTGGCCTCACACTTTCTATGATGTGTTCGTGCTTTTTCTTCATCTATAAAAATAAACTCCTTTATTCAATTCCATAAAAATCCTTCTGTTAATTTCTTTGCAGCAAAAATCCCCATATTATAGAAGAAAGACTTTCATGATTCTTAATTTTATACCATATCTTATAATATCACAATTTTCCAGACGAATAAAGCATTGTTTTTTTGCAACATTTTTTCAACAATCTTGCATTTTTGTTCCATTTTCACTTGACGTATCAAATAATCGTGCTATAATTTAACACATGACATCTTACAGTTTAGTGCTTTAAAGCGTAACGGTTTAAAGCGTAGATTGTATGAATCGAAAAAGGGAGGACACAATCATGAAATCTAAGAAAATTTTAGCAGTACTTATGGCTGCCGGAATGACACTTTCACTTGCAGCATGCGGAAGTTCATCCGACTCTACAGATAAGAGCGCAGACAACGGATCCGATTCAGGAAAGACTTATAAGATCGGTATCTTACAGCAGTTAGAGCATGCTGCTCTTGACGAAGCAACAAAAGGATTTGAAGATGCCTGTACAGAAAAGTTCGGAGAAGGCAATGTCAAATTCGACCTTCAGAACGGCCAGGGCGAGCAGGCTAACTGTGCTACAATCGCAAATAACTTCGTAGCGGATAATGTGGATCTGATTCTTGCAAATGCAACAACAGCACTCCAGTGTGCAAGCGCAGCAACAAGTGATATCCCGATTCTCGGAACATCTGTTACAGACTATGCTACAGCACTTGATATCTCTGACTGGACAGGAACAACAGGAATGAATATTTCCGGAACAAGCGATCTTGCACCGATTGATGAGCAGGAGGCAATGCTCAAAGAACTCATTCCTGATGCTAAAACAGTCGGACTTCTCTACTGCTCCGCTGAACCGAACTCAGCATATCAGGCAAAGCTTTTCGCTGAAGCATTAGAGAAAGATGGAATCGCATACAAAGAGTACACAGCTGCTGATTCTAATGAGATTCAGTCTGTTGTAACAAATGCAGTTTCCGAATGTGATGCACTTTACATTCCTACAGATAACACAATGGCTTCAAACACAGAAATCATCAATAACATCTGTCTGCCGGCTAAGGTTCCTGTAATCGCCGGTGAGCAGGGAATCTGTAAAGGATGCGGTATTGCAACACTTTCTATCAGCTACTACGATATCGGATACAAAGCCGGTGAGATGGCTTACGACATCCTTGTAAACGGTGCTGACATTACTACAATGAAGATTGAAAGTGCCCCGAATGTAACAAAGATGTACAATCCTACCATCTGTGAGGAACTTGGAATTACTATTCCAGACGGATATGAGGCAATCGAAGAATAAGATTCTTCCATTCAGCCGGAACATATTAATCAGAAGATATTAAACAGAACATATTTTTCTCAAGAGCGGGCTTCATCCAAATGAATGGTCGCTCTTGATTCTAGTTACTGTTCACTCCGTTCACAGCAACTTGGTCAAAATTCATTCCAAATCACCTTCGGTGATGGAATTATCTATTTATATGAAACAATAAAAAGAAAGATTAGAGGGATAAATCATGGCAGCATATTTCGCAGCCCTTGATCCAATGACTCTGGTACGTGCTCTCCCGGGCAACGTGGCCCAGGGCATTATCTGGGGAATTATGGCACTCGGTGTTTACATTACATTTCGTATACTTGACTTTGCGGATCTGACCGTAGACGGTTCACTTGCAACCGGCGGTGCAGTCGCAGTTATGCTCATCCGCGCAGGTGTGAATCCTGCACTTGCACTTGTCTTTGCATTTCTTGCAGGTATGGCAGCAGGATTTGTAACAGGAGTTTTACATACATTTTTCGGAATTCCGGGAATTCTGGCAAGTATTCTGACACAGATCGGACTTTACTCTGTAAACCTTGGCATTATGGGAAAATCCAACCAGGCGGTCAATGTCATGCAGTACAAACTGGTTGCTTCTCTTCGTTATGTAACCGGAGAAGGCAACTGGATCTTCTTCCTGAAATTAATCCTTGCAGCACTGATCCTGATCGCACTCTGCTACTGGTTCTTCGGAACAGAACTCGGTGCATCCATCCGTGCGACAGGATGTAACGAACAGATGGCTCGTGCTCAGGGCATCAACACAGGATTCAACAAAGTTCTTGCACTTATGATCTCCAACGGTCTTGTAGGACTTTGCGGTGGAATCTACGCACAGTACCAGGGCGCAGCTGATGTCAATATGGGACGTGGCGCGATCGTTATCGGACTTGCAGCCGTCATCATCAGCGAAGTGATCTTCGGAAAATTCTGTGCACACAGAAAAGCAGCTTTTGCCTTCACACTCGGTGCAGTCTTCATCGGAGCAATCCTTTACTACCTTGTAATCGCATTAGTACTCTGGCTGAAGATGCCATCTGATTATATGAAACTGTTCTCAGCTGTAGTTGTTGCATGCTTCCTTGCAGTTCCTTATATGAAAGATACTTACTTCAAGAAAGGACGGGCAAAATAATGGGATACATGTTAGAAATCAAAGATATTTATAAAACATTTAACGCCGGTACGATCAATGAAAAACGTGCCCTCAACGGAGTTAACCTCAACTTAAATCCCGGAGATTTCGTTACGATCATCGGTGGAAATGGTGCTGGAAAATCAACAACACTGAATGCGATTGCAGGTGTATGGGGAATCGATAAAGGAAATATCATCATCGACGGTACTGACATCACAAAACTTTCTGAACATAAACGTGCACTCTTCCTTGGCCGTGTGTTCCAGGATCCTATGACAGGAACTGCAGCAACAATGTCTATTGAAGAAAATATGGCCATTGCTGCACGCCGCGGTCAGAAAAGAGGCCTTGGCTGGGGCGTTACAAAGAAAGAACGTGAACACTATAGAGAAGCGTTAAAAGAACTTGATCTTGGACTTGAAGACCGCTTAAGCAGTAAGGTTGGTCTCCTCTCCGGCGGACAGCGTCAGGCGATCACACTTCTGATGGCTTCCCTTAAAAAGCCGAAACTTCTGCTCCTTGATGAGCATACGGCCGCTCTTGATCCAAAGACTGCTGCAAAAGTACTTGCACTCTCCGACAAGATCATCAGTGAAAATAACCTGACAGCCATGATGGTAACACATAACATGAAAGACGCCATTGCACACGGCAACCGCCTGATCATGATGCACGAAGGAAGAGTCATCTACGATATATCCGGTGAAGAAAAGAAAAACCTTAAGGTATCTGACCTTCTTGCAAAATTCGAAGAAGTCAGCGGCGGAGAATTCGCAAATGACCGTATGATGTTAAGTTAATCGTCTGCGTTATAATTATGCCATCTTCATAATAAACTTTTATATGTAATAGAGACCGGGTCTTTCTGAGTCCCGGTCTCTATTACATATATTTTCTTTATACTCTGTATAAATACACACCTATGCTCGTAACTTAATAAGCAAAAAAGGGACTCTGTTAGTCTGGTGTACCCTCGAAACTTAATTCTCAGACTCATCGCTTTTTGATAACACAAGGATTACCAATAACAACACTATCACTTGGAACATCTTTCATAACAACTGCGCCTGCTCCTATTTTCACATTATCACCAATTATAGGTAATTGTTCACTATTTATATTTTTTCCAATCGTTACACCTTGCCATATAGACAAATTTTTTCCTATTTTCTCTGCATTAATTACAATACCATGTCCATGATAACAAACTAACCCACCTTTTATTTCACATCTTCCGATTTCCATATCTTTTTTTAGCGGAAAAAGAAATCTTAAAATTATTGAATATAAAATACAATTCTTCTTTAATCGAAAATCTAAAACGTTCCTGAAACATTTATCAAATAAAATCACCTCTGAAAATGTCAAGTATCTATTTGCGTGTTTTTTATTATCATATGCAAATCTTCCAATATGTCTCTTTTATTTTTGCAATGCAAAATAAAGAAATATATTATTCCCGTCCGTGGTAAGTTTAATAATACAAATATTTTCTTCACTAAATGTTTCCTTGTTCCTACTTTTTTATACGGAATACTATCATAAGTGCAAAAACTAATTTCTTCTTTATGAAAAAATTCACTATACGTTTAGTAATTTGAATTTTTTTGTCATCAAAATTCAATATAATATCTTGAACAGTTTCATCACTGCAAATAGCTTTAATATTTTTTCTAATTTTGATTTTTTTTGAATTTAACAATACTTCTTGCTTTATACAATAGCGCACTCTTCCTAAAAAGGCTTTATACAATCTTTGAATAAATTCATCTTTTTCAAAAATTTTCTCTAACTCGCTAATTTCTTTTTTCATTAACCGTTTTTCCATTATAAAACGATTCGGATTGTATTTTTTAGTCAATGAAGAACCATTATCACAATAATGATAGTTAGCTGTATTTTCAATAGCAATATGCTTTGTTAAAGGTATATAGTGTATATGAAAAATGATATCTTCAGATATATATTCTCTTTCAGAAGGAAAAATTATGTGATTATTTCTAATAATATCCAAAGAATATAATCCTTTCCAAACCGACATTCCGATTTCAACATCTCCAGGTTGACTCTGCTGTGATCCTATCATTCCCAATAATACTTCTTTTACTTCTTCCCCTAAATAGTTATTTTTCTTATATAATTCTCTGGCTATAGTATCTCTTCCATCTACAGAAGTATTATAATATCGGCAAAAACAAGTATCTGCATTATTTTTCTTTAATTTGTCATATAATCTTTCAATCATTTGGGATTCAATATAATCATCTGAATCAACAAACAATACATATTTTCCTTGTGCAATTTTTAATCCAGAATTCCTTGCCATACCAAGTCCTTCATTTTTTTTATGAATAACTTTTATTCTATTATCTTTTGAAGAATAAAATTCACATTTTTCACCACTATCATCTGTTGATCCATCATCTATCAAAATAATCTCAATATTTTGATATGATTGATCTAACAATGACTTCATACATCTATCCAAATATTTAGCTACATTATATATTGGCACAATAATACTTATTAATTCCTCTTTCATATCTATACCTCTTCATATAATAAGATAGTATTAAATACTATCCGTTTTGATAGAATTTAAAATTTTTCCGATATTTTTCCCCATTGCATAATATGTATAATTGTCATAAAATTCTCTTTTTTCGTTTTCACACAAGTTGTAGTATAGTTCATCATCTTTATAAATTTTATCTAATGCCTCTAATAAATCACTTTCTGTTTTTTCAATAATTAACCCATTATAGTTATTTTTTACATAATCGTCTGTTATTCCATGAGATTTTGTAATAATAACCGGTACCCCCATATTCATTGCATGTAAAAAAACAAGTTGCCCAGAAGCAATTTTATCATCATCAAGAGCAATCACAACTCCTCTGGCATTTCTCATATAACGCAACATATCATTTCCAAATATATCTTTTTTCACTTCAATATTACCTTTTGATTCAGCATCTAAAACATCACACGCAATTATCAAAGGATATTCTGTATTTTCAACAGCATTTATCAAAAAATTGTAATCCCTATTACTTCTTCCGGTTGAAAATAAATAATTCCTTTTCTTCAAAGAAAAATCATCGAACTTTTCCGGAATATATTCTATTGCTCCGCATTTCGCAAAGCCAAATATTTGATCTTCTACACCAAATATATCTTTGTACATATTTTTCTCACTTTGCGTAGTCAATATAATTTTATCCACATATTTGGATGTAATTGCATATTTTACAAATTTATAAAATAATTTTCCTATTATTCCTTTTTTGGGTTTATAAATAAACGTCATAATAATCAGCTTATATCTTTTTTTTACATGAAACAGTCTACTAAAAAAGGCAATCGCTATACCATAAAACTGTTGCCAGCACAATACCATCTTTCCTTCATAATGAGATGATGAAAAAACAGTACCTAATGCCACTGTAAAAAATTTTATATATCGCTTTATTCCATATATTTTATTATTTTCATGTAATACAACTTTCCAACATTCACAAGTTACTTCTTCTAAACCTTTTATAAATCCGCTTGCTTCTTCATAATCACTGTCAATAATTAAAATATTCTCAGTTTTCATAGACTTTTTCATTATATTTTCTCTTTTAACTTTCTATAATACTCTTCAAGAATCGTATGCGCATTCTGGATATTATAATTGCTTCCATTTACCATTTGACTTTTTTGTAATCGTTCTTCAAGATTGCCTTCCTTCATCACCTGCTCTGCCCATTTTTTTGCACCTTCACTTAATGGTATAAATTTACAATTTCCAGAAAAGTCTACTTCCTTCGGAACTTGATCAGAAAATAAACACGTTAATCCTGAAAACTGTGCTTCAATCCCTGTCACCGGAATACCCTCAAAAAAAGATGGCATAACAAATACATCCATAGCCTGATAGATTTCATTTACATCGTTTCGGTTTCCTAAAAATAATACAACTTCATGCAGACCTTTTTTTTCTACTTTAAGACGCAATTCTTTTTCTTTTTCACCGGTACCTACTAAAAGCAGTCTCACATTCGGATTTATTTTATATAATTCTGCAAATATTTCTATTAAAAAATCATGATTTTTTTGATATGACAATCTTCCAACATGTCCTACCACAAAATTATCAGAAAGATTTAAACGCTCTCTTATTGTATTGCGAATTTCTCCTTGATAAACAAATTTTTCTGTTTCTATTGCATTTGGGATAATCATAAAATTGGAATTTCCGAATAAAAATCTACCCGCTTCTTTTCCACAAGCACAATATTCGTTTGCAACATTTGTAATCTTCGTGCGAAAAAGTTGCTTTAATGGATACTTTAGATCTTTATCTATAGACGTATTATGACTATGTGCTATCCTTACCGGTATTTTTGCCTTTTTCGCTGCAAGCAATGGCAGATAACTCATCGAATCAATATGGGAATGAATAATCTGATACTCTGTATGTGCTTCAAAAAAATCTTTCATCCATTTAAAATACTTAAGATAATTTTGAGGATATAAACGTGGTGCATAATACATTTTTCCGCCCATAGAAATTATTTCATCATCATAATCGCTTTTATATGGTCTATGTGTCAGAAAATCAAACTGTATCTCATTTCTATCTATATTTCTATAATAATTCATCAACATCGTTTCTAAGCCTGCACGATGCATATCATTTACAACTTGTAATATTCTCATTTCAATTTCCTGCTTTTCTTATTTCCCCTCATAATAATCTTATGAATATTTTTAAAAATCTTCTATCTAAAAACGCAAAAGCCCATTCACAATTGGGAGTTTTTTTATACCTAAAGACACTAGCAATGTAATTATTACTACTATTCCTGTGTATAAGAATGATATACATATATTTGTTGTAATTATTTTGACATCAATTATTTGCTCAATAAATCTTAAAACTGGTATATGTATCAAATAAATTCCTAATGTGTTTTTTGAAATTAATTCAATCACTTTGTTTGATTTATTATAATTCATACATAAAATAAAAATAGCCAATACATTTATAAACGTAAATATTGTTTCTTTTCCGTACCATCCGATCTCCCAAAGATTATGATTTAATTTCGTATACATTATGCCGCACATAAATAAAAAACATGTATCCAATATAATTATGGTGACAAATATCCACTTTTTATTCTTCATAAAATTTTTAATTTTTTCCTGATAACGATATACAATTCCTCCACAACAGAAATATATTAATGCATAACTATTTACATCTTTAAATGGATTAAACATATTAAACATATTTTTATTAGCTATCGCAACCGGATGTTTTACTAAAATAGACAACACTGTCATGATTTCATTCACAAACGTATTTCCAAAAATAATAATAGCGCCAATACATACAAAATATACTAATATCGATGCTTTTTTCTGATACGCATAATAGAATACTGGGAAAAACAGATAAATACATATCAACTCTCCCATATACCACAGATGACTAATCCAATTTTCTTTGAATTGCCATAATGTTTTTAGAAATTCTCCAACACTTAAAATCTCTTTCCGAATAAGCATGAGACTAATAATTGTTATACTGCCCCATATAACAGTAAAAACCATCATCCGTATTATTTTGCTTATATGTTTATGCAAATCAAGTTCTTTATTAAATAATAAAAAACCATTTACGAAAAAAAACAAAGGTGTTGCAACTGCTGCAAAAGCCTGTAAAAAATAATAACTATAGAACTTCATTGTTCCTGTCATTGTTATCTGCGGCAATACACCATGATAAAATACAACACTTATAATTGCTATGCTCTTCATTAAATCAAGATAATATATCCTTTTATACTGTTGTTCCATTTTTTCCTCTTATGAATATAATCCCAAATCAAATACATGTGTAAACTCATATTTTTCATTGTTAAAAAATATTGCTCCTAAAGTTCCTCCACAATTTCCACCAATCAATGATGTGCATCGTGATAACAATATTATAGAAGATAAATATTCCAGACCTGACAGGTAATTGTCATTTTCCCGATCAAAATGCACATCTTTTATATATGATATAGACGAGTCCTTATAATATATATCATCGTAATACTTACGTTTGTTTTCCAAAATTTTCCCTGGAAATTCTTTCACAAAGAGATCTCTTATCTGACGTTCTTCAGTCGCAAGATAAATCGCATCATATTTATTATGTTTCATATGTTTCTTACAAAATTCGATTATCTCTTGTATTGATGGCTGAACTGGATGACCGGCAGGCTTCAATGCTAAATAATCTGTCCCACGACATATAATTCCCAATACTCTTTTCTTATTTGCAAACAATTCTTGATATTCTTTTTCAACATATTCTCGAGTTTTGGCATTTAAACAAATATATTTTTTATACCACTGACACCAAATGTGAACATCTTTGGGATTATATATGTCTTTAAATCCTGGTAAAAATGAATTTGTTTTTTTATTACAAAGTGTTTTTTTCACTTTAGTAACCGATTTCTTTCTGTCTATCAATGGTTCAAAGTACCACTCCCATTGAATAACATTTTCTTTTCCCCTATTTACACATATTTCCGGATACTTATTATGATACAATGAATAAATAATCAATGATAGCATATTATGTAAATAGCAGAAATTAAAATATTCATACTCGAACTCGCCTTCCTGTATCTCCATTACCTCTATTTTTTTTAAATCTGATAACTCAACTCTCTTCTTATCACAGCTTTTCTTTGCAAAATGATAGTATGGTATTCTTCCAAAATACTGCTTTGCAAAATAGAAATTAGGATATATTTTATTTTTATAAAGTTCTTTTAATTTCATAATTTGTTATTTCCTCTGATTTTACTTTGATTTCTTAATCCTTTATCTAAAATATATGTGATAACACAGATTAAAATAATGGTAATTATCCATAATACAGTTCCTGAAAATGCTGTTCTTTTCTTTATTGCTTCTAATATAATTGGATGCAATCCATATATCATAACGGAAGCATTTCGACAATATTTTCCGATTTTATACGCACCAGTTTTGTCCAGTGGATGGTTTAATAGTGTAAGAAACAAAAAATAAATGACGAATATCAAACCGAAGCTTCCTGTCATTCCATTTATCATTCCCAAACATGTTGCAACTTCTATTTCAACACCGTTCAATATAATTGCTAAGAATAAAGCAATACACGGGCTTTTCTCTGCAAAACTAGTTGTCCTTTTCTTTTTTATTTCTCTCTCAGAAATATAATTTCCAAGTAATACAAAAGGCAGTATAGCTGTAATAAAACGTCTGATATAAATAAAATCAAATGATTCCATCAATCTGTCTATAATCCAACTTCTTCCTTGGATCACGCCATACCAGGTATAGGTAAACACCCCGAATACATATAGGATAGCAGAAAAGAACCATAATAATTTTTCTTTTTTCCACTTTATACAAAAATGAAGTACAGTAACTGCCGCTATCATACATGGAAAAAACCAGAGATGATAATACGTGCCATATATAAAAAATCTTTTTATTATTGTGATAGAAAAATCTACAAACGACATGCCTTGAAAATTATGATTGATAAAATCCCATGCAAGATAAATAACACTAAATATCACATAATATTTTAATAGTGATTTGATATTTCTTTTCCATGCATTGTTATTCTTTCTTTCATGATTTGACAAAAAATATCCTGTCACACACGCAAAAAAAGGGACCGCCATCCTACCAAACACACTATTTATCAAATATGCTGTCTGCGGTGAAATTTCTTCTAAAAGTCCCGCATGAACGCCTACAACCAAAAATGAAGCAATAATTTTCATTATGTCAATTGCATTATTTCTCACTATACTTTCATCTTTCTGCATATCTTCCACCATTTCCTCAATACTTTTTTCTTTAATCCTTCTTCTTTCGCTTTCTCTATACTTTTTTCCAATGATTCTTTCTTCACATATCGAAAGAACAAGTCTCTAGAAACTTCATCCCATGGAGAAGAAATCATACTCTGATTATAAGAAATTACTTTATCGATTTCCAGCATCCTATATATCACTTGCTCCTTCATTTCTTGAAAAAGCTGTTTCCCTTTCAGATCCTGAATGATAGCCATCGAATATCCTTTCTCTTCACTCCAATCCGAATAAATTTCACTGCACCCCCAAAGATCTCCCAATGTTATATTGCTGACTCTGTGTATGGTCCTGCAAGTACAAGAAAAACAAGATCTACGCAAATTAAGATTTTTTAAAAATGACTGTAAATAAACATCGTCATGCATAGTTTTTCGGTATTCCACTCCCCCTGTACTTTCTATATACATAGAAAAATCAGACCAGCCTTCTGTCTTATCTCGAAATCGAATACTCTTTATTGTGTCCTCTATTTTTAGCACTTCTTGAATATATTTTTCAAATATTTTTGGAGAACTCACACCATGACAAACAAAATCTACTGTATATAAATTCTCATATTCCTTCCCTAATATTTTATAAAGTGCTTGTATCTGACAAGGTGTCCCACTGTATAATACTGTTTTGCCCTGTTCAAGAAATCTTTTCACCAACTTGTATGTATTACCAACATTACTCTGTATATATTTAGAGCCTATCAATAAATCCAGATCTTCTTCTTTCTCAATATAAGTATGAATAGCTTTCAAACCATCCATTTTCACACCAAATACAATACCATTATTTTTCAGAATTTCTTTGGCAATTACCTCAAAGATTCCTCCTGAAGAAGCTTTTTTTCTCGCCTCTTCATCTTTATTGTACAAAGCATAAACCTCATATTCTTCTGTTGGCTCACTGACGCTTGAGTGACATATTTTCTTACATACACCGCAAGATATACACAATTTTTCATCAATCGAAGGATATAAAAATCCTTCTTCATCTCTTGTCATAACAATACATCCAATCGGACACGCATTGGCACATGCGCCACATCCCGTACAGTGTCTTTTATCTGTTATTTTATATATTTTTTTGTCTGAACATTTGTTTAACAATTGTTTTCTCATCATTATTCAATCCAATCAAATAAAGTAATATTGCATAAATTCCGAGAAACAGCCCTGCCTGACTTAAAAAGGCTGCCCACGAATCCACTGGGAATACCCTCCGTACACTTACTCCTATTATTACAGCTATGATAAGCGAAATCGATGGTTGAATCATACTTTTTATAAATTCGATTATATTCAGTCCTACTTTTTTATGATAATACCAATTCATTAATATAATATTTCCAATAATTGTAGAAAGTGTTGTTCCAAAAGTAGTTCCAACTGCACCATAATACTTTCCAAGCGGAATGCTGATTCCAAGATTTGCAAAAGCTATAATGAAATATATGATTGATCTGAACTTATGCATATTTTTGGCCCTTTGTATTTCAATTCCAATATTTTGAATTAATGGAACTATGTATGGAATCATAACCATTGCTCCTACGTAATAAGCAGCATCATATCCTTCTCCAGCCCATTTACGTATAAAAAATTTTCCATATAACAAATATCCGGTTAAGACAGCTGATAAAATAATATACTGAATTCTCCCAATTCTTACAAATAATTTATTAAGTATCTCATCTCCTTGTTTTTCTGCAATCATCTTATTTACCCGCGGAATAAAAACATTTGAAACTGCTGTTGACATACTAATAAAATATTGATTAAACTGACTTCCTACCGAATATATAGCCACAACACTGGCTCCCTGAACAGCTCCCAGTATCACCTTATCAACATTCAAATTAATCTGTGTGGCAATTTCATTTAAAAATATATACAGTGAAAATGTTCCCACGTTTTTTAATACGTTTAATTGCATTCCATGAAATTGAAACTTCATATGCAATTTAAACATACAGTAGTATATATTCATTCCAGTTCTAAACAACGTTAATATCAAATTTGCTGCAACTAATACAGTAGAACGATATCCCATTAAAAGTAATGGTAATGTGATAAATGGATTTAAAACAGTAACTGCTATTAGCATAATTCTTTGAAATATATATCTCTCGTGAGCGGTCATATAACATTCAAAAATAATATTAGGAAATGTAACTGCCATTGAAATCACTAAAATCAACATCAACTTTTGGACTTGTTTCACGTCTGCTGCCGAAAGACTGCTACCAAAAATCTTATCTGCAGAGGCTATCATCCCACTACCTGCTACACATGATAAAGCTGCCAATCCTAAGAATACAAGTAAAAAAATACTGTTTAATTTTCGTATTTCTTCTTCCTGATTCTTTACCTTATATCCAAAATAAAACTTCATATAAGAACTTCCAAATCCAAAACTTAGCAGTCCCAGATATGATACTGTAGAACTCCCCAACTGGTAAAGTCCATATTCATTTTGCCCCAATAATCGTAACATAGTCGGAGTATATATAATTGCGCACAAATTTTGAATAATAATTGTAACATAACTGAGCAACGTTCCCATTTTCAGCTGATTTACTTTTTTATTCATTTATTTATTCTCCTCTAGAATTTTTCTCAAAAAATTCTTATATTTTTTCTGTTCCTTGTAGATTGCCGCATCGCTCTTATCGAATCTCATAAATAACGCATTGCTCATATCAATATTCATTTTTTTACGTTCTGAACATTGCATTTTCGATAACAATGTATCTAGTCTGGAATTCATCTTTTCAAAATTTTCTTCTCGCTCAAATACAACAAATGGAGTATGCAAAATCAAAGAAAATACGCTTCCATGAAATGAATCTGTACATACGCATGCAGCATGATCTATTAAATATATAAATTCATCTGGTGCAATTCCAAAATTTTTTTCATTTTGTAATTCAATAACTTGTAAATGATTTCTTTCTGCCAGCACTCTAATCCATTCTCGGGAAACACTGTTACATTCTCCCAAAAAATACATCAAAAGATATTTCGATGCTATTTTTTTCGGACGTTTTGCTATTCGTCTCCAGTTTTCTGCTGAAATAAACATAGTTGGATCACATAAAACCTCCGCTTTTCGCTTGCATAACTGTTCTATAATCTCTGCACCTTTTTCTTCTCGCACAGACAGAAATTGAAAATCCTTTATCCATTCTGTAAACTCATCTATTTTTTCCTTTGGTATTGCATCACATGCAATACTTGGAGAGATTGCCACTTTCTTTTTAGTTTGTGTAAAGGTTAAAAAATTAGCTTCTGTACAGTATGCTAAATACGGATTCCAAACCTGGTCACTGCCGGCAATAAAATAATCATACGCCCCATCCAGTCCTTCTGGAATTGTTTCATCTATTATAAATTTACTTTTACAAATATACTTTCTATTAAATCTATGAAAATTAAGTACTCTGTTCTCTTCTTTTGTCAAATGATAATGTAGAATTTTTTTTAAATATAATTTAAAAAGATATTTCGTATTTTCTATATCAAATACATTCGTATTTTTCCAAATTGTTTCTGCCTCTATCCCAATACTTTTCAGTGATTCCTGAACAGCATAATTTTGCAGACGATTTCCATAATTATATCCATTTGTAATGGTAACAATACCCGCCTTCATATATCAATTTCCTTTTCGTTTTAACTGCTTCAACTTGGTGTATATATAGTGAATACAATAGTAAAGAACAAACTTTCTGTTTTTTAAAATAAAATAATCCAATTTATTAATATCATTATATTCCTTTTGTTTCTCGAGAAAATCAACAAATCTATCATCTCTCATTATTTTGTTAATTTCATGAAAACGTTCTTTCATGGAAATATCTTTCCATACAGTCCAGTATGCCGCTGCCGTATTAATTCCCTGATAGTAAAAATACCTGTTTAATTCTTTTTTCGCTGAAGTACTTAACTTATAGTGGTTCTCTACCATGTACATAATCTCTTTATCAATATCCATCTGCATTTGGAAAGAGTCTTTATAATAAGCACTTCCTGCACCCATTCCTAGACGTATATGATATATGAATACAGGAATGTCAGACAAAATATACTTCTTTACATACTGAAAATATGCTAAATTAAATCTTATATCTTCCCCATACACTACTTTATCCTGAAAATGTATGTTATTATTTTCTATAATGTCTCTGCGGAAAACCTTTCCGCATTGAAGCATAAATATTTGTTCATTTAATAATCTTGGAAACTCTTCTTTTCCAAGATGATACTCCATATTATTTGCAGAAATACTATTTTTGATTTTTTTATCTTTACCTTCTATTTTCTTATAATAATTAAACAAAATCCATTGAACATCTTGTTCCGTAAATTCGATTATTTTATTCAAAGAACCTGGAACCATCTCATCATCAGAATCTAAAAAGTATACCCATTCTCCCGTAGCTGCCTTTATTCCAGTATTCCTTGCAGCACTTACCCCCTGATTTTCTTGATGAATTAGTTTGACAAACTCATATTGCGCTGCAAACTGCTGCATTATTTTCAATGAATTATCTGACGATCCATCATCAACTAATACCAACTGACAACGGACTGGATTTTGATCAAGTACTGACATGATACATCTTTTAATATATTTTTCACTATTGTAAACAGGTACAATAATACTTATCTTATCCAATACACTTACTCCCCGTTTCCTTTAAAAACACATAAATCTTATGCAACGTATAATATACTTTACCAAAATGATTTTTTAATAAGATATAATCTATTTTTTTTATTCTTCCGGCATTTTTTTCCTGTTTCAGAACCTTCTGAAAATATTGCGACGATAAAATCTCATATATTTTCTTATTATCTTTCAACAAAATTGCCCTTTCTACAGAAGCAATACATTGTGAATAATAAAAATGATTCATTTTTTCTTTTGTATCATCTTTCAAATGACTACACATATTTAATGTTTCTTCTACATTTTCGCATAAACATTTTTGAATTTTCCATTCATCCATTTCCACGCTATGACTTAACCCTGAATCCAAATGGTAATAATACTTATACACCACTTTTTGAGTAACAACAAAATTATTAATATGTATGAAATAATTCAGATTAAACAATAAATCCTCGCCATAATTATATGATCTATCAAACAATAAGCCCTTCTCTTTTATAATATTTTTATCATACAATTTTCCCCACACAAAATGAAAATTTCTGCTCTTCACCAGTTCTGGAAGTTCATCCGGTATACCTTTATGAATCTTTTCCTGAAAATATTGTAAGTTACACTTTTGAGTTCTCATCTTTTGATTATATGAAACAAAATTTCCGATAACCCAATCAGTATTCGCCACATTTGTAGCCAATGTTTCTAAAGCATCTGGGAAAATCATGTCATCTGCATCCAAAAAAAACACATATCTTCCGGATGCCTTCTGCAATCCAAGATTTCTAGCTCCACTTACACCTCTGTTTTCTGAATTAATAAGTGTGAATCCTTTATAAGCACCTACAAATTTCTCACATATTTCTTTTGTGCGATCTGTCGATCCGTCATTTACAATAATAATTTCATAAAATTTATACGTTTGTTTTAAAACACTGCTTATACATCTATTTATATATTTTTCTGCATTGTATGCTGGAATAATAACTGAAATCAAAAAATCATCTACTTTTTCTTTCATTTTTGCTAATCCTTTTCCCTATTATATCAAAAGGACTAACCAGCATCATTGCAATGATACAGTCCTTTAAACTGAATTGTTTTCGCTTTAGAAAATATGAAAAATTCTCCTGAAACCTCATCCTATACTGATAATATTCCTTTTCATATTTCCATGGTTCTTCGCTGTGCCTTATAGCATTTAGCAGACAATAATAATGTATACTCAAAAATTGTTTAACATATTTTGCTAGTTGCGGATACTCGCTAGTAGCTGAGTTCTCCAACTCTTCCAAATGCTTTTCCACAACTTTAAATTTAGCAGAGTAACCTGATTTTGTAATACTTCCTTTTCTTTGTCTGTATCCATACATTTTTGAATCTAAACACACTGTTTTTGAAGAACATTTTAACATCCCATACACTACATTCGTGTCTTCATTTATTTCACCTTCAACAAATCTGCACTTTTTCCATACTTCTGTGACATAAACTTTATCACATACACTTTCCGAAATATTACGTAAAAAAAAGTGTTTCAATGTTTCTTCTGTTGTATATACTCTTTTTTTATATTTCTTTTTTCTACGTATACATTTTTTTAAATCTTTGTATTCTCTAAAGGTAAAATATCTGCATACCGCAATTTCTGCATGATTTAATTCTAGTTCTGTAATCAACCTTTCATACATATCCGGCAAAATATAGTCATCACCGTCAACAAAACCTATATATCGTCCTTTTGCAACATCCAAACCAGCATTCCTTGCTGACGAAAGCCCTCCATTTTTTTTATGTACAACTTTTATGCGTGTGTCCTTTGACGCATACCTATCACATATTTTCCCACTGGAGTCTGTCGACCCATCATCTACTAAGATTACTTCATACTGGCTTAATGTTTGATGCAATAAGCTGTCCACACATTCCTTTAAATATTTTTCAACATTATATACTGGTACAATGATTGATAAAAGTACCTCTTCACGATTCTTTTCCTCATTCACCTATTTGACTTTCTCCCTTTTTTAGTATTCTTGCCGGAATCCCTACAAGCGTAACTCCTGGCGTTAAAAACGATTTTGTCACCACTGCACCTGCGCCAATTTTAATATCATCAGCAATCTCTACATTACCGATAATTTTAGCTCCTACGCCAATATCTACTCTATTTCCTACACGTGGTGCCTCCAATGTCGTGCCATTATTTCCAATACAATTATCTCCATGAAGCTGACAATCCTCACCAACACGTGCAAAGCCATTCACAACAATGTTGCCAGAATGATATATTACCAATCCTGGTTCAAATACTCCTTCTACCATTTCAAATCCTATTTTTAATCCTAAACGATTTCGTTTGCTTCTGTACCACAAATAAGGCAGTCTTTTAATTCCCTTCTGACAAAAATAATATTCTGTATAGCGCAAAGCTTTCTGATATTTCCAGATTCTTACACTCGGATCATTCACTAACCATTCTACTAGCTGATCGTGTCTTTTTTTCCCTGTGATATAATATTTTTTTTCTCTTTTCAGACACTCTTTTAATTTATTTTTTGTATCTAACATGATTTTTCCTGTCTTTTTACTTGTCATTCTTTCTTGCAATAAACGGAAATGCACAAATTAATGCAATAAGATAAGAAACTTCTAACTCAAGTGCACAATTATAAATCAATCCAATTAAACACGTTGGTATGAAAGAAAATACTGCCAAATCATATACTTCCTTTATTTTCTTTCTGTTTTTTAAGATTGACAGTGCAATAGAAAGGAAAAACGCTCCTGTCAATACCAACCCAATTGCGCCTTGCTCTAAAAATATCCATGCGTGTGAAAACCATCTATAATGTAAATATGAATATTGATTATAAAATGCACTCTGTAAAAACGAAAAGCTGGATTGTTCGCAATTTCCTAGTCCAAATCCAAATAATGTATGTATAATATCTCCTTTGAAGAATTTGCTATAAAGTTCCTGAATCGCAGTTAGACGATTTAAATCTCCTGAATTCGTATATCCGTTTCCAGACAAATAATAATCCATCGCATCCTTGTACAAAAATATTTTCAAAATTTCAGGATTATATCGGCTAATTAGATTAAATCCTATTATCAAACCAACAAATGCTGCTATATAAATTCCAATCGTTTTCTTTGAAGGACGTGTGTATATACTCTGAATAAATGCTATGATTATAAATTCCACAAAATAAATTTTCAATTCACACAAAGTTGCAATATACATACATATAATACAATATCCTACTAACTTAATTGGTGACATTTTAGAATAATTAAATTCTGCAAAAACAATTGTCGTAATCACGCATAACATAACACACACATATGCATTACATCCTGCTGATACGCCAAAAAATCCACCAAGCAAATCATCCCTGTATCCTTGTATAAAAAATTGATATGTAATCATCAAAGTATTCATCAAAAAAAATATCTTGAAAAATTCGACAAATTTTATTATATCTTTTTTTGTCAATATACCCACACATATAAAAAAGAAAATGAAAAAGCGGAAACTGTTTCGCAACCCCCACAAGACGAGTAGCGGATTTACTAAATTAATCATCGTGCCTAATATCATGCATATAAGAATAGATATAGCAATATTTCTTTGCGGTCTTAAATCACGTTTTAAAAATCCCTTTTTTATACTAAAAAAATGAAATACAATCATATATATTGTAAGAATATCTGTAAGATAAGTTATTGCAAATGGTAAACCTAATATATCTCTTATCCATAACATAAAATGTATATATAATATTTGCATAAAAACAACCATGCGTTTTTTAGATGGAATTTGTATTATTAATCTAGTTTTCATTTACTTCTATAATGTTGTTAGAAACAACATCATATTTCCTTTCATTTTTTCTAGGTTAGTACCTTTAAATATTTTATATGATAATGACTATTCACTATCGTGTATTGTCGTTTTCTGATCAGCGAAAACCTTATTTCCTTAATTCCAATTTAATTTTTCAAAGCTGGTTTCCTTGTCTGTTCATATAATTCCAATGTTTTATTCGTAATAGAATTCCAATTATATTTTTCGCAAATAAAATTTTCAACATCTTTTTTATACTTTTTAACCACTTCAGGATGGTCGCACAAATTCTGTAATTTATTAGTAAGCATAGCAATATCTCCTTTTGAAAATATTACTCCTTTATCTTCAACTACTTCTGTTAACTCCTTGATGTCCGAAACAAGACAACAATTTCCATAACTCATTGCTTCTAATAAACTTAACGGCATTCCTTCCAAATCGGAAGGTAATACATATAAATAAGCATTGCTATATAATTCTTCCAGTAAACTACCTTGAACAAATCCTGTAAATAAAATTCTAGAATCTTTTTTTGCTTTGTTTTTTATTTCCCTTTCATATTCAGGAGTATCACTGCTTCCCCCAGCTATTACAAGCTTCATATTTGTATTTACTTCTAAAAAACTATCTATTAAATATGAAATTCCTTTTTCTGGTACAAGTCTCCCTAAAAACAAAATATAACCATCTTTTTTTATACTATATAGTTGTTCTATCTGATCCGCTTTTCTTACTTCAGGTAAATTCACTCCATTAGGTATAAAATGTGTATTTCTATTATATTTCTTTTTGAAATATTCTTTCATATTTTCACTCAATACAATTATTTCATCCGCATATTTTACTGCATTAACTTCACCTTTTTGTATAAACCATGAACAAAATCTACCTCTCCATTTTTCTCGCTGCCAATCCAATCCATGAATTGTAACAATAATTTTTTTATTAAATAATTTAGGAATCCATGCAAAAAAAGCTGGTCCTTCTGCATGAATATGTACTATATCATAGTCGCCTATAGCTGATAAAATTGCTGCAAAAAAAGAGGATGAAACTGCTGCAAGCCCTTTTCTATCAAGTGTTGGAACACTTTTTATCTTAATTCCATTGAAATCATATTCCCTATCATATTGCTTTCTTCTATTATAACATACAACTTGATTTCCTAGTTCTACTAACCTTAATGCTAGTTCTTCTACTACTATTTCCACACCTCCTTCTCTTGAAGGAATCCTTTTATGCCCAAACATTGCTATTTTCATATTTTGCATCCACTTCTTCTATAAATTCTTGTATATCCAATATGAGAATCATCCCCCACCTAACAGATGGTTTGTTCCAGATCTATAAGCCTTTGTTACTCCTTGACATTAACTCTTAGGAGAGGCTTCAAATTCTTTTGTACGTGTATTTCACTCAAAGCTAAAACTTGAACGTATCATTCCGTTCACTCCTGTCCATTTCTGATCCTTCTCGCTCAGGTTCAACTTCGTACCATCTGCCAGATTATACCCTTCAGCACTTGCACTTCCTTGATATTCGCCATTCACCTGTGGCCATTTAATTCCAATCCCCGGATCATTCCATGCTATTCCGCCTTCATCGTTCGGATGATAGAAGTCATCACACTTATAGCAGAACTCTGCTGTCTCGCTTAGCACTAAAAATCCATGTGCAAATCCTCTTGGAATTAAAAACTGCTTTTTATTCTCTTCTGTCAGTTCGATTCCATACCATTTGCCATATGTTTCACTTCCTGCACGCAAATCCACTGCAACATCAAATACAGATCCTTTAATCGCACGAACCAGCTTTGTCTGTGGATACTGTTTCTGAAAATGCAGTCCTCTCAGCACACCTTTTGTAGACATGGACTGATTATCCTGCACAAACTTGATACCAATCCCTGCCTCTTTCATGTCATTCTCATTGTAAGTTTCCATGAAGTATCCACGTGCATCTCCATGTACTGCCGGAGTGATCACACACAGTCCTTCGATTCCTCCTACATTTTTCTCAACTGTAATTTGTCCCATTACACTTAACTCCCACTTTGTTTCTATTCTTCTATTTCTTTGAGATAACGGCTCAGCGCATCCTGCCAGGTTGGCAAAGGTTTAAAACCAGCTTCTACAAGTTTGTTTTTCTCTAATCGGCTGTTGAATGGTCGAGCTGCTTTACTTAATCCGTACTCCGCTGTTGTTATCGGGAGTACTTCTGTTGTATATCCTGCCTGACGGTAAATCTCTTTTGTAAAGTCATACCAGCTGATATAGCCGCCCTCATTTGTTGCATGATAGTATCCATACTTTTCTGATTCGTTCATATCAACCAGCAGCCTTGCCAAATCATACGTATAAGTCGGCGTACCAATCTGGTCATTTACCACACGAACTGTGTCGTGGTTCTTACCTACATTCAGCATCGTCTTGATAAAATTCTTTCCATTCAGACCGAACACCCAAGCAATGCGGACAATGAAGTATTTCTCCAATGTTTCGCTAACAGCTAACTCTCCCTCTAATTTTGTCTTTCCATATACGTTCAAAGGAGCATACGCTTTACAGTCTGGTTCCCAAGGCTCTGTTCCCTGACCATCAAATACATAATCCGTACTGATATATGTCATCTTGCAGTCCAATTTCTTGCAGACTTCTGCTATATTCTGTGTTCCCCCTGCATTAATGGCACGGACTTTCTCCTGTTTTTCTTCATCCTCTGCCAGATCCACAGCTGTCCATGCCGCACAGTGGATCACGGCATCCGGATGAATCTCTGTAATTGTTTTTTCAACTGCTTCTTTATCTGTGATATCTAAAGATACATAAGGTGCTTTCGTTACTTCAGAACCATCAGCTACACCACTGTAGATTTTCTGAATGTCAGAACCAACACCTTCATGTCCTCTTCCCAACAGTTCATTCATCACATCATGTCCAAGCTGACCGCCGACACCTGTTACAAAAAACTTCATTCTGTTTCTTCCTCCGGTTAATCTATTGTTACTTAGCGGTTGCTGTACATCTTGTCGTAATAGTTCTGATACTCGCCACTGATGATTGTCTCCCACCAGTCACGATTATCGAGATACCACTGGATTGTCTTCTTGATTCCATCTTCAAACTTTGTCTCAGGAAGCCATCCAAGCTCGTTATGAATCTTTGTCGGATCGATCGCGTAACGCATATCATGACCTTTACGGTCTCCGACATGAGTGATCAGTGATTCTGGTTTTCCAAGCTCTTTACAGATAATCTTTACGATCTCGATATTCTGTTTCTCATTGTGTCCACCAACGTTATATACTTCTCCAACACGACCATTGTGAATAATCAGATCGATTGCTTTGCAGTGATCTTCTACATATAACCAATCACGCACATTCAGACCTTCTCCATATACTGGAAGTGGCTTATCTGCTAATGCATTTGCAATCATGAGCGGAATCAGCTTCTCCGGGAAGTGATATGGTCCGTAGTTATTAGAGCAGCGGCTGATTGTTACAGGCAGTCCATATGTACGGTGATATGCCAGTACAAGAAGGTCAGCTCCTGCCTTAGAACTGCTGTATGGTGAACTTGTATGAATCGGTGTTTCCTCTGTGAAGAACAAATCCGGACGATCCAGTGGAAGATCTCCATATACTTCATCTGTAGATACCTGATGATATCTCTTGATTCCGTATTTACGGCATGCATCCATCAGTGTCTGTGTTCCCATGATATTGGTCTCAAGGAAGATTCCAGGGTTTTCGATAGAACGGTCTACATGAGACTCTGCTGCAAAGTTAACAACAACGTCTGGATGCTCTTCTTCAAACAATTTATTTACTGCTTCCCTGTCACAGATATCTGCTTTTACAAAGCGGAAATTCGGGTTGTCCATCACTGGTTCCAGTGTGGAAAGATTTCCAGCATAAGTCAGCTTATCCAGACAGATGATTCTGTAATCTGGATATTTGTTTAACATATGGAATACAAAGTTACTTCCAATAAATCCAGCTCCTCCGGTAACAATAATGTTCATGTTCTTGGTTCTCCTCGTCTCTCTCGTTTTCAATTCCTATGGAAATGACCTCGATCTTTTCTTTATCTCACTTTCAGTATTCGTTCAAATCAGTAGAGATGCTCTCTATATTTCCCATCCATAACATCTTTCAGATATTGTCCATACTGATTCTTCCTCATTACTTCATAAACTTCCGTCAACTCATCTTTACTGATCCATCCATTCAGATATGCGATTTCTTCCAGACATGCAATCTTACGATGCTGATGCTGCTCAACTGTTTTTACGAAATTAGTAGCATCTACAAGACTCTCATGTGTTCCTGTATCCAGCCAGGTAAATCCCTGTCCGAGAAGTTCTACATTCAGGCTGCCTTCTTCCAAATAAATACGGTTCAGGTCTGTGATCTCCAGTTCTCCACGTGCGGATGGCTTTAAATTCTTTGCATACTCAACCACACGGTTATCATAGAAATACAATCCTGTTACACAGTAATTACTCTTTGGGTATTCTGGTTTTTCTTCGATTGAAATCGCTTTTCCTTCGTTATCAAACTCCACGATTCCAAAACGTTCCGGATCGTCTACGTAATATCCAAAGACAGTCGCACCTTTTCCATTTTCCGCATTATCCACTGCTGCTTTCAGACGTTTCTTGAGTCCGTGTCCTGCAAAGATGTTATCACCAAGAACCATCGCCACAGAATCATCTCCTATAAAATCCGCTCCGATAATAAATGCCTGTGCCAGTCCGTCCGGTGATGGCTGAACCTCATATGTCAAGTTGACTCCGAACTGATGCCCACCTCCTAATAAACTTTTGAATCTTGGGGTGTCCTGTGGTGTCGAAATAATTAAAATGTCTCGAATGCCTGCATTCATAAGAACTGACATTGGATAATAGATCATAGGTTTGTCATAAATCGGCAAAAGCTGTTTACTTGTCACCATGGTCAACGGATACAGACGAGTGCCTGATCCACCTGCTAAGATAATACCTTTCATACTTTTCTCCCTTTTCTTGTAGATTGACTTATCTGCATCCTGCTTCTACCTGTAACTCTCCGTCTACTTTGCTGACATTGAATACCAGCGGATGTTCTTTCCCCCACTCTGGATCTTCCTGTTCCTTTTGGTTCCATTCTTTCCATACTTTAACAAAACCATTATGTATCAGGTTCTCCGCTTTAAGTCTGGCCTGGACTGCTTCGTCGTAATCATCAAAGAGACCAACATAATAACGCTTTCCCTTGAAACCGATATCAACACGGTATCGATTGCTGTTTTTTAATCGGAACACACCTCGAAAACCACTCTCGTTATCTCTGCGTTTTTTTCTCTTCTCTAATACTTCAACGCAAGTTCCATCTACCAGATGTCTGCGATCCGCAATTGCTTTCTGATTCTGGTCTTTTAAACAGCCACAGCTTCGATTGTGTGCATGGATCAACCCTGCTGCCGGCACGTCAATTGTATTTCCACATTTGCAGACACAATGCCAATAAACAGATCCTCGTTTATCTCTTTGTTCAGTTGGATACATTGCTGTAAGAAGGCCGAACTGCCTTCCTGTAAGATCTTGAGGCTTTCTTCCCATTATTCTCCCCTATATTTTTTCGTAGAGTATACAACTCTACGAATTCCTTTATAGTTAATTTACGGTTTAAAA
>NZ_JAJCNG010000090.1:0-382 GCF_020561005.1 Mediterraneibacter sp. 210702-DFI.3.120
CATTGCATAGCTCCGCCCATGTCTGCCGCCAGTATTCCAGCGTTTCGGGACTGCCCCAGTCGGTAGTGGGAACGGCGTTGAACACAAACTTTCCGTCTGCGTCTCGGATACGGTTGCCGTCCTCGTCCAGCTCATACACCCGGCGTTGCTTTAGTCCCCATTTGCCGTTCTGCTCGATGGGGCGGATAGGGCAAAGCACATGAAAATGTGGGTTTGGTATGCCGCCGTCCTCCCGGTCTGGCTGGTGTACGGCGAAGTCAACCACCATGCCACGGCTCACAAAGTTCTCCAATAAAAATTGCCTTGCAAGAGCGATGTTTTCCTCAAGGGAAAATTCATTCTGCAAGGCAATGTCAAAGCTGTATGCAAGCTGGGCGTTCTT
>NZ_JAJCNG010000091.1:0-359 GCF_020561005.1 Mediterraneibacter sp. 210702-DFI.3.120
TAGTATTGACGACTCGAAATGGTTGGGGGAAAATCGCTCTTGCCAAAATTCTTACTGGTTTAGCGTTTACAGTGGAGTTATTTGCATTACTTGCTGTTTCAAGTGTTATATCACAGTTGTTTTTTATGGGAACTGCCGGATGGGATATGCCGATTCAGAATATCAAGCTGATTGCTGTTGCACCTATGAATATGCTGCAGGCAGAAATTTATGAATATGTTTTTGTATTGCTTGGAGCAATAGGTTTTGCCGGAATTGTCATGTTTATATCAGCGGCTGTAAAAAATAATGTACTTACCTTACTGCTTAGTCTGGCTGTTGTATATGGACCAATGATGATTGCAGAATATCTTCCTTAT
>NZ_JAJCNG010000092.1:0-356 GCF_020561005.1 Mediterraneibacter sp. 210702-DFI.3.120
GTTCCAGTCTTTCCTTGCCGGGACAAGGCGAATGACGGCGATCTCGCTGGGAATGGACTGTGCCAGTCGGGTACAGGCTTCGCTTCCTGCGGTGTCGCTGTCAAGGCAGAGGAACACTTTTTGGGTGTCCTTGCGTTCAGAAAGAAAACGGTCAAGAGCTTTGCCCGAAACGCCGCCCAGGGCAAGATAATTTCTTTTCTGCCAGTCCTGCGGATAAAGGCAGATGAATGATAACAGGTCAATCGGTGCTTCAAAGACAAAGAGCTGGTTGCCGTTTCCCTCATAGCGGAACGGATAGGACTTGTCAGACCCGGCAATGTCCTGTCTGAATGGGTCTGCCGTTCCTCGCACATGGG
>NZ_JAJCNG010000093.1:0-351 GCF_020561005.1 Mediterraneibacter sp. 210702-DFI.3.120
GGAAAGACTGGAACGATGTTCTCCGTCAGCAAGGGGACATTCCCAGCCGCAAATTTATAGCGGAAACAATCACGCTGCGAGAGCTGCCCACCGCCCAGCCTGTCCCCATGCTCCGTATGGCAGATGTGGAGCTGACGAGCGTGGATTGGCTATGGTTTCCGTATATCCCCTTTGGAAAGCTGACGATCATACAGGGCAACCCCGGCGAGGGAAAGACCTACTTTGCCATGCGTCTTGCGGCGGCTTGCACCAACCGAAAGCCCTTGCCCGGTATGGAAACAATTGAGCCTTTTAATATCATCTATCAGACCGCCGAGGACGGTTTGGGCGATACCGTTAAGCCCCGGCTGA
>NZ_JAJCNG010000094.1:0-335 GCF_020561005.1 Mediterraneibacter sp. 210702-DFI.3.120
GCAACACGTTCTTTCAAGGATATGAGAGTCGGACTTGACTGTGCGAATGGTAGTGCATCAAGTGTTGCAAAGAGTGTATTCGATGCACTTGGAGCAAAAACTTATGTGATCAACAATGAGCCAAATGGTGTGAATATTAATACAAACTGTGGTTCTACACATATTGAGGTTCTGCAGGAGTATGTAAAAGAGAAACATCTGAATATCGGGTTTGCTTATGACGGAGATGCCGACAGATGTATCGCAGTTGATGAGAATGGAAATGTTGTAGACGGAGACCGCATTATTTATGTATGTGGTAAATATCTCATGGAGCAGGGAAAACTGAAAGACAA
>NZ_JAJCNG010000095.1:0-332 GCF_020561005.1 Mediterraneibacter sp. 210702-DFI.3.120
TGCCGGGAAGAACCGTGATTATGTCTCCAGAGCATTTCTTAGCAATGTTATAATTCTGTTTTAAGCGCATAAGACAAGGGTGCTGATGCTCGACACAGTAACGAAACATATCTTCAGAATAATAGCCACGATCAAAGATTACAACACTGTTTTGATAGATATTTAAATCTTCTAAATTATGCAAATGCTCTAAAGCAGCGGAACGTTCAGATGCAAGATATCGTTGAAAAGAAGCATGGACAATATAATCATCAAGAACATCATAAACAATGGAACCAAGTCCCATAGTAAAACGGCGGCTTGGATCAGGATATCCAAACATTTCACCAAAG
>NZ_JAJCNG010000096.1:0-321 GCF_020561005.1 Mediterraneibacter sp. 210702-DFI.3.120
TATTCGAGATAAATTCCTCTTTTTCGCATTTCTTCTTTATCTGCTCTATGGTAAAAAATGGCTTTTCGTTTTTATCATCAATGGCAATATCAAGCCTTGTGAAGTGGAAGTTATCCTGTCCGTATCTTCGCTCACAATGTTTGAACATATCCCCAAAAGTACAATTCCTACTGTCGAGAATACGGAAAATATCATCACACCCTCTGCCGGTCATAACAAGATAACAGCCTAACCCTTGTGGGTTATCCTCTGTTTTTCTTGCGTCGCCCGATACATAAATATCTCCAATCTGCCAGCGTGCTTGATAGGTTTTGTATTTAA
>NZ_JAJCNG010000097.1:0-320 GCF_020561005.1 Mediterraneibacter sp. 210702-DFI.3.120
CGGCAGTAGAGAAAACAGCTGAAGAACTTGGAACAGACGGACGTATTCTTGTTCGCGAGAGTGGAACAGAGCCAGTGATCCGTGTTATGGTAGAAGCGGCTTCTGACGAGATTTGCGAGAAATACGTAGACAGCGTAGTGAAAGTAATTGAAAGCGAAGGACTTTGCGAGTAAATAATTAAGAAGAGAGTTGTCGTGTAAGACAGTAAAAGATGCCTTGTGAAATATAGTTTTTCGCGAGGCATCTTCTTTGTTCAAAAAAAGAAGGGCGTGTGAAAAAACGAGAGTTTTTTCATGCGTCCTTTTGCTTATGATTATAAT
>NZ_JAJCNG010000098.1:0-312 GCF_020561005.1 Mediterraneibacter sp. 210702-DFI.3.120
TATCCCCGGAAAGAAGAAAAGCCTCAACAAGCGTTTTGTTGAGACCTCGGCTTTCGCAAAGAAATTGAATTGCTCTGTCGGCTGTTCTGTTGTGCAAGGGCAAGTGAAACGCTGTGGGCGGTGTTGTGCTGGCTTCGGTCTGCCCCTCGCCGCTTTCGCCGGTCAGGAGCTGGACAGCTTCGGGAAAGGACTTGCCGTAAAACTCCATGACAAAATCAATGGGATAGCCGCCCTTGCTCTGGCTGTGGCGAAACCACTTGTTTCCCCGGACGGTCAGGCTGTCATGTTCTTTCCAGCGGTATTCTCGTCCGC
>NZ_JAJCNG010000099.1:0-309 GCF_020561005.1 Mediterraneibacter sp. 210702-DFI.3.120
GGCAGATGATCTCCGGTACGCATCCTGCGAATCCAATCAGAGCTCCGTCCATTCCCGGGAACCAGCTTACGCACAGTGTCTCGTCATGACATGTGATAAGAGAGATGTCCGGGCACTCCTGACGAAGAAGACGTACGTCATGCTCGTAGATAGATGTAACTCGTGTTCCCATCTTGATACATTTTACATGATCGATCTCTTTGCACATTTTGATCAGTGTCTCTACCGGGTAGAAAGCTTTGCTTGTTGCCGGATACAGGTGGATGATGATGTCGATGTCAGCTCCCTCTGCAACATCTTTTACATACT